>JAZNRH010000125.1:0-36739 GCA_045590615.1 Eubacteriales bacterium | reverse complement strand
AAGCCCTGTCTTCTCATATTTTCAATGAGGACGGAAAGATGCAATTCACCTCTGCCCGATACCTTTAAGGTATCCGTGCTGTCCGTATCCTCAACCTTAAGACTGATGTTGGATTCAAGCTCTCTGTAAAGTCTTTCTCTTATGTGTCTTGTTGTAACAAATGTTCCTTCCGTGCCTGCAAAGGGACTCGTGTTAACCGATATGCTTATTGAAAGTACGGGCTTTTCGATTTCCACAAAGGGTAAACCCTCCGGATGCTCACTATCGCAGATTGTATCACCAATATTGATGTCGGGAATACCCGAGATACACACAATTTCACCCGTGCCTGCCTCGGTAATAGGGGTACGCTTTAAGCCTTCAAAGGTGTAAAGATTGGCAATTTTCATCTTTTGAATTGTGCCGTCACGTCTTACTACAGAAATGAATTTCTTTTCAAATATTTCGCCTCGTGCAATTCTACCTACGGCAATTCTACCTGTGTATTCGTTAAAGTCAATATTTGAAACTACCATCTGGAAGGGAGCGTTCAATTCTCCTGACGGATGTGGAATCCTCTCAACTATAATGTCAAACAAAACCTTTAGGTTTTCGCCCTTTACGTTGGGCTCAAGTGATGCCCAGCCGTCACGTCCCGATGCATATACTACAGGCATATCAAGCTGTTCTTCCGTTGCATCGAGGTCTATTAACAGGTCGTATATTTCGTCAAGAACTTCTTTTGAGCGTGCGTTTGGTTTATCAGCTTTGTTTATAACAATAATCGGACAAAGACCGAGGTCGAGAGATTTTTTGAGAACAGTTCTTGTCTGAGGCATACAGCCTTCAAACGCATCGACAAGAAGCACGACACCGTCAACCATTGATAAGCTTCTTTCAACTTCACCACCAAAGTCTGCGTGACCGGGGGTGTCAACTATATTGATTTTAACTCCGTTATAAAAGAGGGAGGTGTTTTTTGCAAGTATTGTAATTCCTCTTTCTTTTTCTATGTCGTTAGAGTCCATTACTCTTTCGTCAACCTGTTCGTTCTCTCTGAACGTGCCTGTTTGTTTGAGCATTGCATCTACAAGAGTTGTTTTGCCGTGGTCTACGTGTGCAATGATTGCAATGTTCCTTAAATTTTGCTGTTCCATAAAATTGCCTTTCTTTTTATAAATTACAAATAATACAAAAATATTTACATTACTATTGAGCAAATGCCCAAACGTATACTTCTTTAGCTCCTTGGCTTTTGAGCATTTTAGCGCATTCAGAAACCGTTGAGCCTGTAGTAATAACGTCGTCAACTAAAAGAATTCGCTTACCCTTGAGTGGTTGAGTGCACTTGAATTTTCCGATTACGTTTTTCTCTCTTTTCTTTTTCTTGAGCGATTTTTGTTCAAACGAAAAGCCTGTGCGCTCTAAAAGTTTTCTGCAGGGGATAAGTGTTTCACGTGAGATTGCTTTTGCAATTTCTTCGGCTTGGTCAAAGCCGTATAGAGTTACCTGATGCTTTCTTCGTGGAGTAAAGGTGATCAGGTCAATTTTTAACATCAAATTATGCTTATCTAAGCTCGCTTTACCCCAAACGCCAATGTAGCGCAACAGCTCTTTACTACCAACGTACTTGATGTGTCTTATCAGCTTTTTTGCGTACCAGCTTCTATAATTGAGAAAATAATAGCATCTATCAACGTATTCTATTTCTTCTTGACGCGCTACGTCCAATATTCTATAAAGCACAGCTTCGTAACAGCTGTTGCAAAGTGCGTCGTTGCTGTTAAAGTCAAAAACCAATTTACAACATACGCAAGCCGGAGGACAAATGAGTCGGCCTAAACAATCAATTAATTTCATTTTTTTCCTTCAAAAACATAGTTAACCCCGTATTTCTTGACGAGTCGTTATTGTTGTCAACCATTTGCTTTATAACTTCTTCTGAGCCAACGAGTATAACCATCTTTTGAGCACGTGTAATTGCGGTATATAAAAGGTTTCGCGTCAAGAGAAGGTGTGAAAATGAAAAAACGGGAATAATAACGATAGGATATTCACTTCCTTGGCTTTTATGAATTGTAACTGCGTATGCGTGTTCAATTTCATCAAGTGCCTGAAAATCATAGAGAACTGTTCTTCCGTCAAAATTTATCTGTATTTCTTCACTTTTAGTGTCGATGCTTTCAACAATTCCTATATCTCCGTTGAAAATGCCTATTCCGTCTTCTTCTTCGCCCCAGAAGTTAGTTTTTTTCCAAACGACGTCATAATTATTTTTTGTTTGCATTACTCTGTCGCCTTCCCGGAGAATAAAGTCTCTTACCTTCATTTGATTTTTAGAAATATCCTCAGGGTTCATTATTGCTTGCAAGATGCGATTGAGGTAAATCGTACCACATTCGCTTTTTTTGGTAGGGCAGAGCACTTGAATACTTTCAGCAATATTTTCGCCGTATTTGGCAGGCAATCTCTTTGAAAAAAGCTCGGAAATAGTTGAAGTAACAGATAAAGCCGAATTTCTTTGCATAAAAAAGAAGTCTTGTGACTTGTTGGTCAAATCAGGATATTTTCCGTTATTTATTTTATGAGCGTTTAATATTATTGAGCTTCCGTCTTCTTGTCTGTAAATTTCGTTGAGCACGCCTACCTTGAATGCGCCCGAAGAAATAATATCACGAAGTACGTTTCCGGGACCAACACTTGGTAACTGATTTGCATCTCCAATTAATAATAATCTTGTTGATGGACGAATTGCACGCAGTAAGGAAAAGAACAGGGTAGAGTCAATCATGGACGCTTCATCTATTATGACAACGTCTGTATCAAGAGGGTTTGACTCATCTCTCGTAAAGCTCAATTCGTCTTCGTTTTCTGTGTATTCGAATTCGAGTAGTCTGTGAATCGTTTTTGCATCACACATTGTCGATTCCGACATTCGCTTTGCCGCTCTGCCTGTTGGTGCTGCAAGCATATACTTAAGCCCCATATTCGTATATATTTTTATTATGGCTCTGATTATCGTCGTTTTACCCGTTCCGGGACCACCCGTCAGGATATAAAGCGAGTTTTGCAAAGCAGAAGTTATTGCAACCTTTTGTGACGGCGCATATTTTATTCCTTCCATATCTTCTACGTCAGAAATAATTTTGTCAATGTCTGTAAAGAAATCTGAAGTCTTAAAATTTGCCAGAACTGATAGCTTTTCAGCGATACTTTTTTCTATAAAAAAGTTATTTGGAAGATATATAGCACATTCTTCCGTAGCATTTGTTTGTGACATTGTTTTGAAATCAAATGCAATAAGCAGTTTTTTATCGCACAAATAGTTGATACATTCTCTGACTCTGTCTTTGTTTACGTTAAGCAGTGTTGAAGCAATTTCCAAAAGTCTGTTTATTTTAATATATAAGTTGCCGGAAATTGCAGAGTCCTGCCTAAGAGCATACATTAAACCTGCTTCTATTCTTTCTGTCGAATCTCGTGGCGCGCCAAATGAAGCTGCAACCGAGTCGGCTTTTTCGAAGCCAATACCGTTTATGTTATTGCAAAGGACGTAGGGGTTATTCTTGACAATGTCTATAGAAGCGCTTCCCCAACGTTTATATATTTTTGTTGTGAGTGACGGACCGAAGAACTCGGAAAAGAACATCATTACGTTTCTCATACCGAATTGCGAGTTGAATTCAACCGATATTTCTCTTGCACGAGCCTTTGAAATGCCTTTTACGAGGCTCAATACTTCGGGCTCAGATTCTATGATTTTGAAAGAATTGTCACCAAAAGCGTCGATAATTCTTTCTGCTATTTTTGGACCAATTCCTTTGATTGCTCCTGATGCAAGATATTTTAGCATTGTAGCTGAGTCGCTCGGCATAGTTTTTTCAAACGAAACAATTTTGAACTGACTACCATAGGTAGGGTGATTTGTCCACTGCCCTGAGATTCTAAGCTGTTCGCCAATATAGAGACCTGGAACAATTCCGGTTGCAGTTTGAAGAGATTCTTCTGTTTCAAATTCAAATACTGTGTAACCGTTTCCCTCGTTTTGGTATATAATGTCAGTAACCTCAACGGCAAGCGTTTCAAATGTGTTTTCGTTGTCCATAATTTACCGCCAATCTTGAAAGCGAGAAAATGTTTTTGCACATTTTCTCGCTAAATTTTATTATATCTTTGAGGCGAGTGTGCCTGCAATGTCAGTGAGTTCCCATTTTACTCCCAAATCTTCTCGTCCCATATGGCCGTATGAAGCAAGCTGTTTGTATATAGGAGTTCTTAAATCAAATTTATTGATTATTGACGAGGGCTTAAGGTCGACAAGGTCTGTGAGTGCTTTGCTGATTGCGCTGTCGCTTACTACGCCTGTGTTGAAGGTGTCAACCATAACCGATACGGGGTCTGCTATGCCGATTGCATACGCAAGCTGAACCTCACATTTCGTAGCCAATTTAGAAGCAACGACGTTCTTTGCAAGGTATCTTGCCGCATAAGCTGCAGAACGGTCAACTTTAGTGGGGTCTTTTCCCGAGAATGCGCCACCACCGTGTCTTGAATAACCACCGTATGTATCTATGATAATCTTTCTACCTGTCAAGCCTGTGTCACCACAAGGTCCACCGATTACAAATCTTCCTGTGGGGTTGATATATATTTTTGTGTTGTTATCTAAAAGCTGGGACGGGATAGTTGGTTTAATAACCTTTTCAATTATTTCGGCTCTGAGCTTTTCGATATCTACCTCTGCTGAATGTTGTGATGATAAAACCACGGTATCAACGCGAACGGGGACGTTGCCGTCATATTCAACGGTAACTTGAGTTTTTCCGTCGGGTCTGAGGTAGGGGAGCTCACCGTTTTTTCTCACCTGAGTAAGTTTTTTTGCCATTTTATGAGCGAGTGAAATTGGCAACGGCATAAGCTCGGGTGTTTCATCACAGGCAAAGCCAAACATCATTCCCTGATCACCTGCTCCGTCAACGTCAACGCCCATAGCAATGTCAGGTGACTGCTCGTGTATTGAATTAATAACTGCGCAGGTGTCGCAGTCAAATCCGTATTTTGCTCTGTCATATCCAATTTCACGAATTGTTTCACGTGCAATCGATTGCACGTCAATTGATGCAGTTGTTGTAATTTCTCCCATTACCACAACAAGACCTGTAGTAGCAGTTGTTTCACATGCTACTCGTGCCATTTTGTCCTGAGCAAGTATGTTGTCAAGAACGGCATCGGAAATCTGGTCACAGATTTTATCAGGATGTCCTTCTGTTACTGATTCTGAAGTGAATAAATATTTAGCCATTTTATACTCCTGTTTTTTATTAGAATAGTGCTTTTAATATATCAAATAAACCGTACGATATAAATCCCATTATAAGACCACTCGTTATAACACCGAGCACAATAATCGGAAAGGCCTTTTTGAGCTTCATTTCAAGAACGGAAGCAATAACAGCGCCCGTCCATGCGCCTGTGCCGGGGCAGGGAATTGCAACAAAAATGAAAAGTCCCCACGTAGCATATTTTTGTATTTTGTCAGCGTGCTTTACTGCCTTGTTATGTACCTTCGTTATTATCGGCCCAATAAACTTTACGTTTCTGAAAATTTTGAGAAAGTAGTTGAAAAATAAAATTATAAAGGGCACGGGGATTACGTTTCCAATAACAGAAATAGGATACGCTTCTAAAAAAGTGATTTTTGGGATAGTATCAATTGCAGCGGCGAACGGAATAGAGCCTCTCAATTCAACAATTGGTAGCATTGATATAAAGAATGTGATGATAAAAGCCTTTGTGCGCGACATTGAATATACCTCGCATTCAATATTTTCATATATTATACTACAGATTGTTATTTTTTTCAATATCTTAAGGCATAATTAGTATAAATTTTTTTAATATTTTTCAAAAACCTATTGACTTTTTTGAAAATATGTGTATAATAATTAACGTTGTCAGTAAGAACCATATGCGAGAGTGGCGAAATTGGCAGACGCGCACGTTTGAGGGGCGTGTGGTTATCCGTACGGGTTCAAGTCCCGTCTCTCGCACCAACAAAAAACAGAGCACAAAAGTGCTCTGTTTTTTTGTTGTATAAGTCGGAAGGGACTTGAACCCTAAGAGGGAGAAATGCGTAAATAAAACTGTCCGGTGGACAGTTTTTAGCATTTGGCGCGAAGGGCTATGCCCGAGCGAAGAGCAAAGCTTGCTTTGCGTCAAGTCCCGTCTCTCGCACCAACAAAAAAGCAGAGCACGAAAGTGCTCTGTTTTTTGTTATAAGTTGGCAGGGACTTGAACCCTAAGAGGTGATTTTAGTTGAATTAAAAATAAACCAGAGCGTTTTCGCTCTGGTTTATGTACGTTTAATTGAGTTTTTCTTTTAGCAATGAGTTCATATCGTAAAGACCCGGTGCTTTATTGCTAAGATAAATTGCTGCTTCTATTGCACCTTTTCCGAATACGAAGCGTGAGTCTGCACGGTGGGATATAGTTACCACTTCATCCTGACCGGCAAAGAGGACCTCATGTTCTCCTACGATCGTTCCACCTCTGATAGAGTGAATTCCGATTTCTTCGCGATTTCTTTTCTTTCTTTCGGTAGTTCTGTCATATTTATATTCAGCATCGTAGCTAAGTGTGTCATTGAGTGCATCTGCAATCAATAAGGCAGTACCACTTGGCGCGTCTAACTTTTGGTTATGATGCTTTTCGATTATTTCGATATCGTAAGAGCCTTCAAGCAAAGAAGCTGCTTTCTTTGCAAGTATAACGAGAAGATTAATTCCAAGTGACATATTTGCTGATTTGAAAACTGCTACTTTTTCGCTTGCTTTTTTGATTAAATCGAGTTCATCTTCAGTGTGTCCGGTAGAACATATTACTGCAGGAATATTGTTTTTTATTGCATAATCAAGAATAGTACTTGTAAGTGAATGGTGAGAAAAATCTACGATTACACCTACGGGCTCTTCTATGGAGTCAATATCCGTATAAACATGATAGTCGTAATTCTGAACGTTGCATATATCAACGCCTGCCGATATATTAACATTATCGAGAGTCTTTACGTATTCACTTATGGCTTTTCCCATTCTACCGTTACAGCCAATTAGTATGATATTAGTCATTGCTTTTTTCCGTTTCTGATTATTTTAATATTTCCATTGCCTCGTAAAGCTTTTGTCTGTTTGCATCACCAAGAGGGTAGAGGGGCAGTCTCATTTCTTCGCTGCAATAGCCAAGCTTAGCCATAGCTGCTTTAACGGGAATAGGATTTACGTCGCAGAAAAGAGCGTTGATGAGATTTACGTGTTTGAGCTGAAGCTCTCTGCTTTCCTTGATTTTTCCTTCAAAGAAATACTGGCAAATGTTGTGAGCTACTGAGGGAGCAACGTTTGATAAAACGGAAATTACGCCCTTACCTCCGAGTGAAAGTATTGGAACGATCTGGTCATCGTCTCCGGAATACATCGTAAGGTTATCGCCGACGAGACTCATTGTTTTTGCCATTGAAGAGATGTTGCCGTTTGCTTCCTTGAAGCCTACGATGTTTTCGTTCTTAGAAAGCTCGTAATATGTTTCCGGAAGAATGTTAACACCCGTTCTTGATGGAACGTTATACAAAAGACAAGGAACGTCAACACTGTCAGCAATTGCGTTAAAGTGATGAATTAAGCCTGTCTGCGACGTTTTGTTGTAATATGGAGTAACAAGAAGCAGACCGTCTGCTCCTTCGTTTTGTGCGAATTTTGAAAGTTCAATTGCATATGCAGTATCGTTACTTCCTGTTCCTGCAATAACAGGAACTCTGTGATTTACCTTTTCAATACAGTATCTTGTAACTTCCTTGTGCTCGTTATCGTCAAGGGTCGAGCCTTCGCCGGTAGTTCCACAAACTACAAGTGCGTCTATACCACCTGCGATTTGAGCTTCGATGATTTCTGAAAAAGCTTTATAATCAATTTTTCCGTCCTTGAATGGTGTAATTAATGCTGTTGCGGCACCTGTAAAAATTGTCTTTTTCATAACTTAACCTTTCATTTATAGTAGTTGTTTATTTCTGTCGTTACAATAAACAGTATATGCAAATAAAAATTATATGTTTTTTCAAAAAAGTGTTGAAAAAAAAATTGTAATGCTTTATACTATTATAGTAACGAGAGAAAGTATATTATTTTTCCTTACGTATATTTTACCATTTAGATTGATAAATGTCAATAGATTTTGTCACAAACATTTAGGAGATATTGAATTGTATAGCCAAGATTTTTTCAAATTAAAAAGCTCGTATTATTACGATCTTCCCGAAGAATTAATCGCACAGACGCCCATAGAACCAAGAGACTTTTCAAGACTTTTGGTCTGTAATAAAGACGGAACGTATGATGATAAGAATTTTTATGATGTAATTGACTATCTTGATTCGGGCGACGTATTGGTTATTAACAGGTCCAAAGTAATTCCTGCACGCCTTTATGCCGAGAAGATTAATAAGGACAGTTCAGTAAAGGGAGCAAAGCTTGAAATTGTTATTCTTGAACGTGATAATACGCGTTCTGACGGCGAATATTGGACAGCAATTGTAAGACCGGGAAAAAAAGCCTTGCCGGGCATTTCTTTTTCAATAGGAGATGGCAAGCTTATTGCCGAGATTATTTCTGTTGAAGAAAACGGTAACAGGGTTATCAAATTCAGTTTTGATAACAGTAAATATGATTTTTATTCCCTGCTTGATGAAATCGGAATGATGCCATTGCCACCTTACATAACCAAAAAGCTTGAAGATAAATCGAGATATCAGACGGTATATGCAGATGAAAAGGGCTCTGCCGCAGCGCCTACTGCCGGTCTTCATTTTACTCCCGAGCTTTTGAAAAAAATCGAAGGCAAAGGGATAAAAATCGTTTCAGTAATTCTTCACGTAGGTCTTGGTACTTTCAGACCTGTCAAGGTTGATAATATTGACGACCATACTATGCATTCGGAGTATTATATCATTCCTGAAGAGACGGCAGCTGCAATAAACGAAGCACATAAGAAAAACAAAAGGGTTGTTGCAGTAGGCACAACCTCTTGCAGAACTCTTGAAGGCTCTTTTGCTAAGAACGGCTGTGTTACAGCCGATTCCGGTTATACTAACATATTTATTTATCCCGGTAAAACTCTTAATGTGATTGATGGCTTGATTACCAATTTTCATCTTCCTGAAAGCACACTCATTATGCTCGTTTGCGCTTTTTATGGATATGATAATACGATGTCTGCGTATAAGCACGCAGTTGAGGAACGTTATAGATTTTTCTCGTTTGGCGACGCGATGTTGATTGTATAAATTGCCGTATACTTCGTTGTCGGTTGACTCAAATCCCTCGACATAGGTAACTATGCCGTCGGGATTTTCGCACCCTTACGCCTCGTCTACGACAATTTCTACTAACCAACATTCAAATTTTCTTATATCGCATACATTACGGCGACGCGATGTTGATACGATAAAAGACTTATCGTATCAGCAGGTAAAAGGTAATAGGTAAGAGTGAAGAAGTAATGAAGATTTTCGCCCGTGGCGAAAATCAACCGAACTTATTCACTATTCACTTTTACTTCTTACTTCCCGTACACATCGGTGACGCGATGCTGATTGTATAAATTTCGCACTACTGCATTAAAACTTCGAGGTGAAGATGTGGATAACAAAATATTGATAATTGCCGGACCTACTGCTGTGGGTAAGACCTCTTTGTCAATTTCCTTGGCAAAAAGGTTGAACGGCGAAATTGTTTCTGCAGATTCTATGCAGATTTATAAAGGACTTGATATAGGTACTGCAAAGCCGACTGATGCAGAGAAGGACAACATTCCACATTATATGATAGATGTATGTGAGCCTTCTGAGCGCTTCAGTGTTGCACAGTACGTTAAGCTTGCAGAAAATGCGATTGGTCAAATATTATCCAAGGGCAAGTTGCCGATTATTGTTGGAGGCACGGGATTGTATATTGATAATCTCATTTACTCAAATGATTTCGGTGAGCTTGATATTGACCTTGAAATCAGAAAAAAATTACTTCTTGAAGCCGAAAAAAACGGTGGAGAAGTACTTTTGAAAGCCTTGTTTGATATTGACCCCAAATATGCCGAAAAACTTCACTCTAATGACATAAAACGAATAGTACACGCTCTTGAAATTTATTATTCGATTGGTAAAACGCAAAGTGAACTGATTGAAAATTCGAGAAAAAAACCGTCAAAATATTCTGCGTTCTACGCAGTTCTCGACTGCTCGTTAAGAGAGATACTCTATGAAAGAATAAACAAGAGAGTTGATCTTATGCTTGACGAGGGGTTGATTGATGAAGCTAATAGGGTTGTTTGCTCTGAATGGTATAAGGGCTCAACGGCATCACAAGCAATCGGTTATAAGGAATTTGAGCCATATTTCAACAATTGCGCTTCTTTTGATAGTTGTGTAGAACTCTTAAAGCAACATTCCAGAAATTACGCAAAGCGACAGTTGACTTGGTTCAGGCACAAAGAGGAGGCAAAGTTTTATTTCGTAGATACAGATAATGACGTTTTTTCTCATATAGTTGAGGATTTTGAAAATTTTGTGAGGGAATAATGCTTAAGAGATTTCTGAAAAATTTATTGATTTTCGTTTTGGCTGCATTTTTTATCGTTTATTTCTCGATTCAGGTAAAGAATATATTTATAGATGTAATGGAAACGGAATACGCAACCGTTGCAACGATTGATAATACCATTGACCTTAAATGCTATACCGTTCGTGATGAATCGCTTATAAAATCAGATGAGCGTGGAACGTATAATTATGTTGTATCCGACGGTGAAAAGCTTTCGTCGGGTCAGATTATTGCAAATATTTATGCTTCTGACAGTGAATATGAAATTCAAGAACAAATACAAAGCATTAATTCAAAAATAGAAACTCTTGAGGAAAGCTCGGTTGAGCATAATTATTTTACGCTGAATGTTTCGAAAATAGATTCTGACCTTAATTCTATTTTTCTTAATTATAGAAAACAAGTCACAAAAGGTGATTTATCGCTTGCCATTCAAAATAAAAAGGAGATACTTGTAACTCTCAACAAGCGTTATTTGGTAGTAAATGCATTGACTGGATTTGAAAATCAGATTTTGGAATATCAGCAAACAAAGGATGCTCTTGTAAACAGGTCGAAAAAGAACGTTGGTAGTATACGCTCTGATTCTACGGGATATTTTTATTCCGACGTTGACGGATATGAAGAAATATTGACGCCCGGTCTGATTGAAGCCGGTACAGTAGATGAAATAGTTATTGCGTTGGAGGGGGCTCCAAAGAGCACAAGTGGTGTCGTTGGAAAAATTGTAAACGACTTTGAATGGTATACGGTATGTATTGTTGACAAAGATACTTCAATGAACTTTTCGTCGGGAAGCTATTATGAAATATCTTATCCTTATTCAGTTGGCGAAACTATAAAATCTGTTTTGAAAAATAAGATTGTTAAATCTGATTCAAGTGACGTTGTGCTCGTTTTTGAAACGGCTGTAAATCCCGATTCTTTTAATTTTATGAGAAATCAGATAATTGAAGTAAAGCTGAATTCTTATACAGGATTGAAGGTCAAAAAGGAAGCATTGAGAATAGTTGACGGCTACGAAGGGGTTTATATACTCGACGGCAACACCGTAAGGTTTAAGAGAGCTAAAAAGCTTTATGAGAATGACGGCTATTATTTGATTTCACAAGATGACCCCGACTCAGATGGGGAAAGTGGCTTTGGATACCTTGAAATGTACGATGCAGTTATAAATAACGGCAAGGAGTTATACGATGGAAAAACAATTGGATGATAAAAAACAAAAAGAATATTTGACAATTAAAGAAAATCTTGATATAATAAAAGAGAAAATAAAATCAGCTTGTGAAAACTCAAAAAGAAACAACGACGTAATTTTGCTCGGAGCAACAAAAATGAATAGTGCCGACAGAATAAATTGTGCTATTTCAAACGGTCTTGATTTCATGGGTGAGAATAAGGTTCAGGAGCTCCTTGAAAAATACGATGCTATTGACAAGGATAATGTAACAATACATTTTATCGGTCATTTGCAGTCCAATAAGGTAAAGTATATAATCGATAAGGTTGATATGATTCAGTCACTCGATTCGCTGTCTTTGGCAAAAGAAATTGACAAGCAGGCAAAAAAACACAACAAGATTATGAAGGTGCTTGTTGAAATTAACGTTGCTGCAGAGGAAACCAAGAGTGGTATATCACCGGATGAAGTAGAGGACTTTTTGAAAGCCGTATCGGTATACGAGAATATTCACGTTGTTGGATTGATGTCTATCCCACCTGTTATGGTGAGCGAAGAAGAGCAAAGAAAAATTTTTAAGCAAATATACAAAATTTTTGTTGACATATCGACAAAAAGCATTCATAATATAGATATGCAATATTTATCGATGGGTATGAGCGACGATTATCATATTGCAGTTGAAGAGGGTGCAAATCTTGTCAGAGTCGGAAGTGCTCTTTTCGGTAAAAGAAATTATAATTAAAGAATATAAAAATAACGGAGGATTATTATGTCACTTAAAGAAAAATTTGAAAAAATATTTTACGGTAGCGAGGCTTCTGAGTACGTAAACGACATTGAAGAAAACGATGAAGATTTGTACGAAACAGAAGCTGTACAGGAAACTGCAGAAAAGCCTGCACGCGCTTCAAGCGTTAGTGTGTCTACAGGTTCTTCTATCGAAATGAAGGTTGTAAAGCCCGAGGGCATTGAGTCAGTTGGACAGATTGCTGATCAGCTTTTGTCAAGAAAAACTATTCTTCTCAATCTTGAGGATACAAATAAGGAAACTGCTCGCAGACTTATTGATTTCCTTCACGGTGTTTCATACGCTATCGGTGGAAATCTTAAGAAGGTTGCTAATTGTACTTACGTTATTACTCCAAGCAACGTTGACATTTCAGGTGACCAGCTCAAGGATACAAAGGATTTCGAGTAATATTTAACAGTGATTTATTTGCTTTACGTATTTCAAAGCGCAGTTATCTTGTTTATACACTTTATTCAAATATCTTTGATACTTAGAATTATTCTGTCAAGCATACCACAAAAAAATTGTGGTATGCTTGGCAGGCTTTGTTGTGCTTTGACGCAGGTATTTATTTCTCCTGTCAGTGTTTTTGTGAATAAAGTGGATTTTTTGAGAAAAATACCTATAGATGTTTCATATTTGATTTTGAGTGTTATATTATCGGCTATAGCCCTTGTATTGCACGTTTTTAAGATAAGCACTTATTGAAAGGATAATTTAGATGATCGCACCACACGAATTAAAAAACAAGGCATTTAATAAAACCATGAGGGGATATAGTTGCTCAGAGGTTGATGAATATATCGAATTTTTGCTTGACCAGTATACAGAGCTTTATAAGAAGAATTCCGAGCTCAACAATGAACTTCATATGACCGAGGTTAAGTACAGTGAGCTTCATAATGATGAGGATACTATCAGAGCTGTCATTGTTAAGGCTCAGAAGCTCGCAGAAAATATTGTTCAGCAGGCAAAAAATGAAGCTGCCAGAATTATTGATTCAGCAAAGGAAAAGTGTCAGGAAAAGATCGATGAGGCTGAAGGTAAGGTTAGTGAGAGCCAAAAGGAAATAGAAAAAATCAAGACTGTTGCCGAAGGATACAGAAACAGCCTTTATGAGCAGTACCTTGAGCATATAAAGATTTTGAAGGCGATGGACTTTTCTTTTCCTTTACCTGAAGAAAATGACATTAGAAATGAAGTTAACAAAAAGCTTGATGATGATATAGATAACGCTAAGGAGCAAATCGCTTCTACTCCGAAGGATAACTGATATGATTTCGACGATAATTTGCTTATCGGTTGTTGTTCTTGATTTGCTTACTAAATATCTCACGGTTCAATTTTTAGCTCCGTTAAATTACGACGTTGTCATTATACCTCGTGTTTTAAGCTTTTCTTACGTCGAGAACAAAGGCGCTGCGTTTGGTATACTTGCAAATAATAGATGGATATTTATGGTTTTGTCCGTTATTCTTATAGTAGCAATTATTCTTGTTTTGAAGTATTCCAAAATTTCACACCCTTTATTTGTTTTTTCTGCTTCTATGATTCTCGGTGGTGGTATCGGAAACATGCTTGACAGAATATTTCTTGGCTACGTAGTTGATTTTATAAAGGTGACTTTTATCGACTTTCCCGTATTCAATATTGCCGATTGTTCGGTCGTGGTTGGAACTATTCTGCTTGCCGTTTATATTATTTTTTTAGATAAAAGCTTGTCTGCAAGCAAGACAGAGGGTAAGAAAAATTGAACTTTTATGAATGTGACAACGTAGAAGAATTGTTTTGTAACACCGGTGGCGACAGACTCGACGTGTATATTTCAGGTAAGCTATTTTTATCGCGTTCAAGAGTAATAAATCTTATAACCGATGGATTTGTTCTCGTTAACGGTGAGACAAAAAAGAAAAACTATATTCTTCGTTCATCGGACGTTATTGAGGTTGCAATTCCAACTCCCGTTGAGTATGACGTCCTACCGGAAGACATCGACGTTCCTGTAGTTTACGAGGATTCAGATTTGTTGGTTGTTAATAAGCCACAAGGAATGGTCGTACATCCGGCTCCGGGACATTACAGTGGAACGCTTGTTAATGCTCTGATGTATAAAATTAAAGACCTTTCAGAGATTAACGGTGTTATGAGACCGGGGATAGTCCACAGAATTGATAAAAATACAAGTGGCTTATTGATGGTTGCAAAGAATGATTTTGCACATATTTCTTTATCAGAACAGATAAAAGAGCATTCTTTTGATAGGTACTATGAGGCTATTGTTCACGGCACTCCCAAAGAGGAGAAGGGAGTTATCAGATATTCCATTGGTAGAAGTAAATCAGATAGAAAAATGATGGTTGCGTATCCTGAAAACTGTAATGAACAAGGGGTCAGAAAAGCTTGTACTCATTATGAGGTGCTTGAATCTTATAAGGGATTTTCACATTTAAGATTTAAGCTTGAAACAGGCAGAACACATCAAATAAGAGTGCATACCAAGGCGATTGGACATCCGATTGTCGGTGACGACGTTTATTCGTCGGCAAAGCTTCAGGATTTTGGCTTGTGTGGTCAATGTCTTCACGCAAAGGCGTTGGGATTTGTGCATCCAAAAACTAAAGAGAAGTTGTATTTTGAAAGTGAATTACCCGACTACTTTGTCAGGGTCATTAATAAAATTAAGGCATTGTAAGAATTTTTAGCCGAGGTTTATTCTTCGGCAGAATGGAGAAAATATGAACGAACTCAGAAAAGAAGAATTAAGGGTTATTGCTCAGAAGATAAGACTCGGAGCGCTTGAGTGTGTGTATTCTGCAAATTCAGGACATCCGGGTGGCTCTTTATCAATTTCTGATATTCTTGCTTATCTTTATTTTGATAAGATGAATATTGATCCCAAAGACCCATCAAAAGACTCACGTGACAGATTTGTTCTTTCAAAGGGACATACTGCTCCGGCGTTGTATACTGCTTTGGCTTTGAAAGGATTCTTTTCTACAGATTTATTAAAGACCTTCAGAAAAGAGGGAAGTATACTCCAAGGACATCCTGATATGAAAAATGTCCCCGGTGTTGATATTTCAACGGGTTCTCTTGGCCTTGGTATTTCTACAGCATGTGGAATGGCTCTTTCAGGTAAGGTTTCTGATAAGCCTTACAGAGTATACACAATTCTCGGTGACGGTGAGCTTGAGGAAGGTCAGGTTTGGGAAGCGTCAATGTTTGCCGCACACTATAAGCTTGACAATCTTACTGCTTTCGTTGATTTCAATGGATTGCAGATTGATGGTAAAATCACCGATGTTATGAATCCTACACCCATTGATGAAAAATTCAAAGCGTTTGGATGGAACGTTCTCGTAATTGACGGTCACAATTTTGACGAGATAGAAAGCGCTGTTTTGACTGCCGAAAATACAAAGGGCAAGCCGACGGTGATTATTTGTAACACTGTTAAAGGTAAGGGCGTTTCGTTTATGGAAAATAAGGCAGAGTGGCATGGTACGGCGCCAAACAAAGAGCAGTATGAAATGGCTGTTGCAGAAATTTCTGCAACGATATAATCGGGAGGTGCATTGAAATGAAATACGAGATTGGTTCAAAAATAGCAACAAGAGAAGCGTATGGTAACGCTTTGGCAGAATTCGGTGCAGATTACGATATAGTTGTATTCGACGCTGACCTTGCAGCTTCTACGAAGACCGGCACTTTTAAGAAAAGCTTTCCCGACAGATTTTTTGATTGTGGTATTGCAGAAGGTAATATGATGGCTGTTGCAGCAGGTGTTTCGACTACGGGTAAAATCCCATTTGCGAGCAGTTTTGCTATGTTTGCTGCCGGTCGTGCATATGAACAGATTAGAAATTCAATCGGTTATCCACACCTCAACGTTAAAATCGGTGCTACTCATGCAGGTATAACTGTTGGTGAAGACGGAGCTACTCATCAGTGTAACGAGGATATCGCTCTTATGCGCACAATTCCCGGTATGGTTATTCTTAATCCTGCCGACGCTGTTGAAGCAAGGGCTGCAGTTCTTGCTGCAATCAAGCACAACGGACCCGTATATCTTAGATTTGGCAGACTTGCAGTACCTGTTATTAACGAACAGGATACCTATGAGCTTGTAATCGGAAAGGGCCAGCTTCTCAAGGACGGAACAGATGCTACCATTGTTGCTACCGGACTTATGGTAAACGAAGCTATTGAGGCAGAGAAAATATTGGCTGCAGAGGGGATTAACGTAAGAATAGTAAATATACATACAATTAAGCCCATTGATGAGGATATTATTCTTGAGTCTGCTCAGAAGACAGGCGCAATTGTAACTGCTGAAGAGCATAGCATAGTTGGAGGTCTCGGAAGCGCTGTTGCTGACGTTGTATGCGAGTCAGCGTCTCCGGTTCCTGTGCTTAAAGTTGGTATTAAGGATACCTACGGAATGTCAGGTAAGGCTAACGATTTGATGCATACATTTGAAATTGATGCTGCAACTATTGTTAAGCGTGTTAAAGAAGCGATTCAGATGAAGAAATAATTTATGGGGCTGTAAAAAAATTTACAGCCCTTGATTTTTGGAGAGATTATGGATATTCTATTATTTTTTGAAAAAATCAGAACGCCAATGCTTACTGCTTTCTTTTCTTTTATTACTCATTTTGGAGCAGAGTACGTTTTTCTTGTTGTTGCCTTAATTTTCTTTTGGTGTATTAATAAGAAAACAGGTTATATGATTTTTGTCACAGGTTTGTTTGGCTTGCTCTTTAATCAATTGTTAAAGACAATTGTAATGAGACCTCGTCCGTGGGTTGCTCATACCGAGCTTTCGCCTATTAAAAGTGCTATTCCCGATGCTTTCGGGTATTCTTTTCCAAGTGGTCATACTCAAGTTGCAACGACAACCTACGGCACTGTTTTGTTAAGAAACAAGTCAAATAAAATAGTAGTTTATTCTTCTGCTTTAATTATTATTTTAGTCGCAATTTCGAGAATGTATCTCGGTGTGCATTATTTTACCGACGTGTTATTTTCGTTGGTTTTTGGCTTGGCACTTACTTTAATAATTGACAAGCTCTTTCTTAATAAAAATTTTCGTATATTCAGGTGGCTTTGCGTCGTTTTGCCCATACTGCTTTTTGGATATATGCTTATCAATACGGGTGACGATGCTGTAATGAGAGAGTCGGTTGAAAATGCATCAAAGTTTCTTGGCGCTGCGTTAGCTCTTGCTATTTCCTGGTATATTGACGAAAGGTTTATCAAATTCTCAACAAAGGGGAGAGTGGGCTTTCAAGCTTTTAAGGTAGTTATAGGAATTGGACTAATACTCATCTTAAGAGCTGTCTTGAAGGAAGTGTTTGTTTTATTTAGGTTTAATGAACTCTTTGCAAATTCTTTGAGATATTTCATAATTGTAATCTTTGGTGGGGTAATTTGGCCATTTTCCTTTGACAAAATATCTAAAAGTAAAACAAATTTGGTATAAATAGTTAAAAAAATAACAACATTTACAAATATACTTGCAATTCTAAAAAAATGTGATATAATATATCGTGGGTGAAGTTTGAAATATCTTTACCTTGTACGCTTATAAAATAATTTATATAAACTTGAAAAGGATGGGAATTTCTATGACAACTAACAAGACAGTACTTAACTGGATTGCTGAAATCAAAGACCTTGTTACTCCGGACAACGTCGTATGGATTGATGGCAGTCAGGAGCAGATGGATGCTCTCAGAGCAGAAGCTGTTTCAACAGGCGAGATGATGAAGCTCAACGAGGAAAAGCTTCCCGGCTGTTATCTTCACAGAACAAAGGAGAATGACGTTGCTCGTGTAGAAGCAAGAACGTTTATTTGTACAAGCAAGGAAGAGGATGCAGGACCTACAAACAACTGGTGCGCACCTGCAGAAATGTATAAGAAGCTTTACGATATTGCTAAGGGTAGCTACAAGGGACGTACAATGTACATAATTCCGTTTTCAATGGGTCCTATCGGTTCTCCTCTTGCAAAGATTGGTGTAGAGATTACCGACTCAATCTACGTCGTATTGAATATGATTATTATGACACGTGTAAGTCCTGAAGTATTTACTGTTCTTGGCGACAGCAATGACTGGGTAAGATGTCTTCACTGCAAGGTAGATATCGACCCAGAAAACAGATATATCTGCCAGTTCCCTGAGGACAATACAATTATTTCCGTTAACTCAGGCTACGGTGGAAACGTTCTTCTTGGTAAGAAGTGCTTCGCACTCAGAATTGCTTCCTATCAGGGTTGGAAGGAAGGCTGGATGGCTGAGCATATGCTTATCCTTGGCATTGAAAATCCCAAGGGTGAGGTTAAGTACGTTGCTGCAGCGTTCCCCTCAGCATGTGGTAAGACAAATCTTGCAATGCTTATTCCTCCGGAATATCTCAAGAAGAAGGGCTATAAGGTTTGGACAGTTGGAGACGATATCGCATGGATGAGAATAGGTGAGGACGGACGTCTTTACGCTATCAACCCCGAGAATGGTTTCTTCGGTGTTGCTCCCGGTACTAACTCAAAGTCGAACTTCAACGCTCTTGAGTCTACAAAGAAGAATACAATCTTCACTAACGTATGTCTTGATCTTAACGACAATACCGTTTGGTGGGAGGGACTCAATAAAGATCTTCCTCAGAATGCGATTGATTGGAAGGGTAATAAGTGGGATGCATCTAAGTTTGATAAGGCTGATAAGTCGACGTGTGCAGCTCATCCTAACAGCCGTTTCACAGCTCCGGCAGAGAACTGTCCTTGCATTTCAGATGAGTTCAATAAGGGCGCAGGCGTTCCGATTTCTGCTATTATTTTCGGTGGCCGTCGTGCCAAGACAGCTCCCCTTGTATATCAGTCAAAGAACTGGGAGAACGGTGTATTCGTTGGCTCTGCAATGGCTTCAGAAACAACAGCTGCTGCTGCAGGCGCAGTTGGTGTTGTAAGACGTGACCCAATGGCAATGCTTCCTTTCTGTGGCTACCACATGGGTGACTACTTCCAGCATTGGCTTGATATGGGTAAGAAGCTTGGCGATAAGGCTCCCAAGATTTTCAACGTTAACTGGTTCAGAACTGATGATGAGGGCAACTTCGTATGGCCTGGATTTGGCGATAACATGAGAGTTCTTAACTGGATTATCGACCGTTGCGAAGGCAAGGTAGACGCTGTCGAAACTGCTATCGGTTACGTTCCTAATCCCGATGATATTGACCTTACTGATATTAAGGATTTCTCAAAGGAAACACTCGTTGATATTCTTAACGTTGATAAGGAAACATGGCTTGCTGAGGCTGCTGAAATCGAAGAGCATTACAAGAAGTTTGGTGACAGACTCCCCAAGGAGCTCAGAGCTCAGCTTGAGACTCTCAAGGCAAATCTTAATAAGTAATTTTTCTATAAGACGCATCCTGAAAAACGGATGCGTCTTTTTTGATAAATTTTTGATAAATTCTTGAAAAAAACAAGTATTTTTTGCTCTTTTCTACTTGACATATTTGCGATTTAGTTATATACTAAATTAAATTCATTCTAAAGTTGAATTAAGGAGGATAAAATCAACTATGGGTAGAGTTTTTAATTTTGCAGCGGGACCGTCGATGTTACCGCTTGAGGTATTAGAGATTGCGGCTAAAGAGATGACCGACTATAACGGTTCGGGAATGTCAGTTATGGAAATGAGCCATAGGTCAAAGGCTTATGAAAGCATTATCAATGAAGCTTTTGCAAATCTCAGACAGGTTCTCAATATTCCTGAAAACTATAAAATTCTTTTCATGCAGGGTGGTGCTTCAACTCAGTTTGCAGCTGTGCCTCTCAATCTTATGAATAAGAATAATAAGGCTGACTATATCGTATCAGGTCAGTTCTCAGGTAAGGCTTATAAAGAAGCTCAGAAGTATGGTGACGTAAGAGAGATTGCTTCTTCAAAGGATAAGAACTTCACTTACATTCCTAAGATTACAAAGGATGACATTCGCCCTGATGCTGACTACGTTCACATCTGCTTTAACAATACCATTTACGGAACACATTATGATTATATTCCTGACACAGGAGATATTCCTCTTGTAGCAGATATGTCGTCTTGTATTCTTTCTGAGCCAATCGATGTAACCAAATTTGGTGTAATTTATGCCGGTGCACAGAAGAATATGGGTCCTTCAGGCGTTACTGTAGTAATTATCAGAGAAGACCTTCTTGGAAACGCTCGTCCTGATACACCTGTTATGCTCGATTATAAGACGATTGCTGAAAACGATTCGATGTACAACACACCACCTTGCTATTCAATTTATATTCTTGGTCTTGTATGCAAGTGGCTTCAGAACCTTGGTGGTGTTAACGCTATGAACGAGATTAATAAGAGAAAGGCTGCAAAGCTTTACGATTATCTTGATAATTCCAAGCTCTTTAAGCCAACTGCCAATAAAGAAGTTCGTTCTCTTATGAACGTATGCTTTGTAACAGGTAACGAAGAGCTTGACGCTGACTTCTGCAAGAAGGCTGCAGCTGCAGGTCTTGTAAGCATTAAAGGACACAGGTCTGTTGGTGGTATGAGGGCTTCAATTTACAACGCAATGCCTGAAGAGGGTGTTGATACACTCATTGAATTCTTGAAGAAATACGAAGAGGAACATATATGACAAATATTAAATTATTAAACAAAATTGCTGCTTGTGGCACTGATATTTTTGATAAAACCCGTTATGCGATAGCAGAGGAGATTGATTCTCCCGTAGCGATTATGGTTCGTTCTGCTGCTATGCATGAAATGGAGTTTGATTCTTCGCTTATTGCGATTGCAAGAGCGGGTGCAGGTGTTAATAACATCCCTCTCGACAGATGCGCAGAAGAAGGAATAGTTGTATTTAATACCCCCGGAGCAAACGCAAATGCCGTTAAAGAGCTTGCTATTGCTGCTTTGCTTCTTTCTTGCAGAAAGATTACCGATGCTATAGATTGGGCAAAGACTCTTTCTGACAACGATGATATAGCAAAGGCTGTTGAAAAGGGCAAGGGTGCTTTCGTAGGTCCTGAAATCTACGGTAAAACCCTCGGTGTTATTGGTCTTGGAGCAATTGGTGCTATGGTTGCCAATGCTGCTGCAGCTCTTGGTATGAAGGTAGTAGGCTATGACCCTTATCTTTCTGTTAAGGCTGCACTTTCTCTTGACCCATCTACAAAGGTTGTTAATGATCTTGCTGATATTTATGCTGTGGCTGATTTTATCACGGTTCACGTTCCTTCAACTCCTTCTACAAAGGGAATGATTAACGCTGATGCTTTTGATCAGATGAAGGATGGCGTAAGAATTATAAATCTTGCGCGTGCAGACCTCGTTAATTCCGAAGACATCAAGGTAGCTCTCGACAATGATAAGGTTGCCGCTTACGTTACGGATTTCCCAAACAACACGCTTTCTCAATATAAGAACGTTGTTGCAATTCCTCATCTTGGTGCTTCAACACCAGAGTCGGAGGACAACTGTGCTATTATGGCAGCTAATGAGCTTGTAAACTTTATTGAAAACGGTAATATTGTAAATTCCGTAAACTATCCTAACGTTTCAGCTCCTGTGACAGCTAATCCGAGAATTACCGTTCTTTATAAGAATTCGGATACTGCTTTGGCAGAGATAACAACTGCAGCCAAGCCTGTTGCAATTGTATCGGGTATAAAGGGTAATTACGGATATGCAATAGTTGACGTAGCAGATTCTTCTGTTGCAGATACAGTTGCAAAGCTCAACGATGTAATCAAGGTAAGAGTAATTAGATAAAATAATTCTCTGCTTTTTATTGACAAATTACATATTTTAGAGTAAAATAAGTGCGTAACACTTAGGCGTTACTCTATTTTAGTGTACGACAGACATCGCCTACTGACGATGTCTGTTTTAATTTTAAGTTGTATTCACATTTTCAATTGTTATCCGAAAAGGAGATTAGATGAAAAGAACTAAGTTAGCTGATAGATTACTTCCTGATTATACAAGGGGAGAGGAGATTTTCAATTTTGTTTCCCATGCAGTTGGTGGTGTTTTTGCAATAGTTGCGCTCGTTATGTGCGTTTCTGTTGCAGCGTATTACAAGAACGTGTGGGGAATTGTCAGTGGTGCTATATACGGATTTACCATGGTGCTTTTGTATACCGTTTCAAGCGTATATCATGGTATTACACCACAACTTGCAAAAAAAGTATTTCAGGTTATAGACCATTGTATGATTTTTTTGCTCATTGCAGGAACTTATACACCTATTGCTTTAGTTGCCCTTAGAAAAGAAAGTGAATTGCTTGGCTGGTTTGTATTTGGAATAATTTGGTTTTTTGCAATTCTCGGTATAATTCTTTCGGCAATTGATTGGAAAAAATACAGTGTGTTTTCAATGATTTGCTACCTTGGTATGGGCTGGTTTGCAATATTGTTTATTGGTCAAATTATCGAACTCGTTGGTCGTTTAGGCACAATATACCTCACTGTGGGTGGTATATTGTATACCATAGGAGCAATTCTGTATGCTCTTGGGAGAAAGCATAGGTACTTCCATTCCATATTTCACATTTTCGTAGTAGCAGGTAGCGTAATGCATTTTCTCATGATTGTCACATGTGTAATGCCGATGAAATAATAATTGACAAAATACTACTTTTATTGTATACTCTAATTGTAGTGTTGAAGCACACAAATTATTTTTGTAAATAGGAGCTTGTTTGCTAGTCATAGCAAAGTATTGTTTGAAAAATGATCAATGATATGATTTCTGTCATCATACCGGTTTATAATTGTGAAAAATATTTACGTGATTGTATTGAATCTATTATCAATCAGACATATACAAATTATGAAATAATTTTAATAGACGATGGCTCTGTTGATAATAGTAATTCAATATGTATGGAATATTGTATTTTGCATAAAACTGTCAAGTTATATAGACAAGATAATCGAGGTGTTTCATCTGCAAGAAATTTAGGGTTAAGTAAAGCGAATGGAGAGTATATTTATTTTATAGATGCCGATGACCTAGCTCGACCCGAACTATTAAAAACGCTTTATAACTTATTGAATGATAATAAATGTGATATGTCTGTCGTTTCTCATTATAGCAACGAAAGGAATGTTCCTGTTGGTAGTGAAACTGTAGAAATTTTTGATTCTTATGAGGCTTTATGTGAGTTGCATGAAGGAAAAAAATTTAAAGGACAATTATGGAATAAGTTGTTTAAAAAAGACTTATTGAATTCAGTTTTATTTAACGAAGATATTTATATTAATGAAGATATGCTTTTTGTTCAGCAGTATCTGTTGAATTGTAGTAAAGTAGTTTTTCAAGAAAATTATTTGTATTTTTATAGGTATAATGTCAATTCTGCGTATAATGGTAAGTATAAAGATAAGGATTATACTTCACGAATTGCGTGTTTGCTAATGAAAGAACAATTGGTGCTTATATATCCTGATTTGGTATCTTATGTTGATAAATCTATAATTGTAGCTAACATTTATATCATTAAGAAAATGATGTCTGAAAGAAATTATTATAGAAGAGTTTTATCTGAGTTAAATCATGAAATTCAAAATCTTTGCAATAAAAAAACAATTGATATATACTGTGGTGAAAATTTCAGCAAACGATTAGATATATATGCATTAAAAATTAATTACAGAGTTTATTATTTGCTTGTTTTTATTAGAAAAACACATTTATATATTAAATCTTTGTTAGTTAAGTTAAAGAAACACTTCGCGAGGTAAGCTGCTATGTCAAACGGAAAGAAGCTTTTTGTTCTTAGTGTATTGTTGGTAGTTCTGGCGTCGTTGTCTTTAGCTCTTTTACATATTAAAAATATTGAAAAGGAAATATTGGAAGAAGATAGAATAAAAGGACAGACGTCTGCTGTAAAGGATGAGCCCGAGGTTGAGTTTCACGGAGAAACTATGATAAATCTTTCAGCTACTCTTACTCAAAAAATTGATGTGTATAGTTATCGTGACAAGATAATAGACAAGTCAATCAATCTGATTAAAGACGTTGTTGACAAATATTTATCCGATGGAGTTGTAATTACCGATGCAACAGTTATCAACCTCGAAAGACTCAATACAGGCACTGCAGGGCTTTACGATGCCGTTGATATCTTTAACGTTGAGTTTTTGCTGACCACAAGTAATAACGAAAAAATAAATGATAAATCGAATTATATGCTTTTCTATTCGAGGTGGGATGAGGACGGAGAAGGAACTTATTATCTCAATTCTCTGACAGAAGAAGAAATTCAAAATAAATACTCGACTTTTGCTCATATCTATTCTGATGACGTTTATATAGCTGCGTGTATGATTGAACGTGATTTATTTCTTGAGCGCACGGAAAAGAATTATGAAAGCGATTTGCCCGACTTAGCTTATAAAAAGGCAGTTGCTTATTCAAAGACCCTTCAGAATAAGCCGAGGGTTATTAATATTTATTTAACTGATCAGAACCAAAATCAAAGAAAATATATATTTTATACCGATAAAGAAAACGAATTTATTGAAATTAACTATATATATTTTGATAACAGCGAATTATGGACGTTTTTATACGCAACCCATATAAAAAAAGCAACCAATTAATTTGGTTGCTTTTTTCTCATAATGACATAGTTTTGTGACGCATCACGTGACAGCAGATATTTACAGCTACAGGCAGGCCTGCAATATGAGTGGGGTAGTACTCAATATTTACTTTTAATGCAGTCGTTGGGCCTCCCAAGCCTTGAACACCAATTTCAAGCTCGTTGATTTTCGCTAACGTTTCTTTTTCCATTTCAGCGTAAAAAGGGTTTGAGTTGAATTGATTAATCGGACGTGCAAGTGCTTTTTTTGAAAGAACTGCACTGTAATCAAAAGTTCCACCTATTCCTACTCCGACTACAATTGGGGGGCAGGGATTGGCATCAGCATCTTTTACAACACTAACGATAAAATCTATTATATCATTTTTTGTAGCTGTTGGATTGAACATCTTGATTTTGCTCATATTTTCACTTCCAAAGCCTTTTGGAAGTGCAGTAATTTCAAGCTTATCACCGTTTACTATTTCGGTATATATAATTGCAGGTGTATTGTTTTGAGTATTAATTCTGTTAAGTGGGTCTTCTACTACCGACATTCTCAGATAGCCTTCCTTGTATGCTGCGGCAACACCGTCGTTTATTATTTCTTGAAGGCTTCTGTTTGACTTAATATGTACCAAATTTCCTATTTTAACGAAAACTACCGACATACCCGTATCTTGACATATTGGACAGGAGTTTTTGCACGCAAGGGCGTTATTTTTCATAATTACGTCTATTATTCCTTGTGTGAGATTATCTTTTTGTTTGCTCTTTTCTTCTAAGAGCTTTTCTGTTACTTCGTTAGGTATTATGTAATTAGCCTCTATGAACAGCTTTTTTACAGCAGATATTATTTCTGCTTCTTCTATAAATTTCATTTATCCTCCAAAAAATAAAGGGCTGTAAAAAATTTTTTTACAGCCCTTTGTAAAATTTAATTTGGTTGACTGTTAGAGAATATAATAACGTCACTATCTCTTAAATTAAGCTCTTCGCTTGCTATTTTCTTTAGTGTTTCTTCGTCCAGGTCTTCTATGTTATCGGGAAGCTTGGCAATGTCGGCTTTTAGCTGTTCTATGCTTAATTGCTTTTGTGTGAATTCTTGCTGCATTTTTGCCAGCTCAACCTTAGTGTCGTTAATCTCTACGTTTATTTTTACAACTATGACGAGGAGAAGAATAAATACGGTTAAAATACAAAGCTTTACCCAGAAGTTTGTTTTGCGCTTTTTTTGAGTTGAAACGTTGTTCATACTTCTCCTTTCTTACAAAATCCACTTCAGCTAAAGATAAAATGGATTTCGAATATTTTTTGACTATTTTATTCCTATACTTTATTTTAACAAATTTTATAAAAATGTCAATAGTATTCTTGAATTTATATGCAATATAATTGAAAAATTTCAGAATTTTTTTGAAAATATAAACTTCACATCTGAGCATCAGCTTACCAAAGGTTATCCTATATATCAAAAAAGCTCCAAAATTTGCCAAAAATGAATAAAATCTGTATGTGCCAAAATTGCATGAATATGAGACTATGATAAAAAGAAATGACCATAAAAGTATAAAAGCAGCGTCTGATATAAAACTGAATATTTTATTATTAAACACTATTTTTGGAAGACTGCAGATGAAGTCGTATAAAAAACCTAATACAAAACCGATTATCAGGGAAATTAAAAAGTATTCCCATTGGCTGTAAATGAAAATTTGCATTACTTAAAAAGAGATTTCAAAAAGGATTTAGAGCTTTTAGATGTATGACCCGAAAAACTGAGTGAGTACAAAAGTCCACTTACAATGGCTAAAGAATTATCTAAATCTATTTTTTTAATATTAAAGTTTTCTCCGTTGAGAATAAGCTCTTCATCGTTCATTTTGAAAATTATTTTTTCACTGTCATAACAAACAACGTCTTTTACACCTTTTATTTGAATTTCACTTCTGTTTTCAATATTGATATGGCTATCTTGAATATTATTCATAAAAAAACCCTCCCATACGATAAATCATATGGGAGGGAGGGTTAAAATATTCGTTAATTTTCAATTACTTCGTACATAGACGAAGCATCACTTTTGTGAATTGACTCCGTGATAGAAGTTACTCTAACTTTCAAAGTCCTTTCACCAAAAGAAATCTGAATTACGTCTCCTATTTTAACTGTATATGATGCCTTTGCAATTCTGCCGTTCACCATAAGGTGAGATTCGTCGCATGCATCATTGGCAACTGTGCGCCTTTTTATTAAACGCGATACCTTAAGGTATTTATCGAGTCGCACTTTAATTAACCGTTAAGAGCATCCTTAAGTGCTTTGCTTGCTGAAAATACAGGCTTCTTAGAAGCTTCAAAGTGCATAGTCTGCTTTGTAAAGGGATTAACACCATCGTGAGCTGCTCTTTCCTTAACGTCGAATGAGCCAAAACCGGTAAGCTGTACCTTTTCGCCATCAGCGAGAGCATCTGTAATAACGTCAACAAGGCTGTTGATTGCGATTTCTGCATCCTTCTTCTTGATATTTGCTTTTGCTGCTACTGCTTCGATAAGTTGTGTTTTGTTCATAATTTTTATCACCTTTCATTTTTGTTATTTGAATTATAACACCAATATTAACTTTTTTCAAGTACTTTTTTACAAATTTTATTAAAAAATCAATCTTTTTATCGTTAATTTTGCCGTTTTGCACAAACTATGACGCTTACATTTTACATATATGATAAATACTATTTCATTAGTTTTACTTTTATCAATAAATTTTCTATTTTTTTACCTTTTGGTAACATTCTTATATCTTCTTTTTCAATGCCTTTTATCACAAATATTACAAGAAAATATAAAATTGCTGCTAAAGTAATAAATAAAACTATAGCAATTTTTGAAGTAGGGAAGAGTTTATAAAGACAAGCTGCTCCACCTATTCCGATAATTGCAGAAGCAAGAGGTTTAACAATAATTGTTGATAGCTTAGGAAAATAGGTCGTATATTTCTTTATAAAGACAAAGTTCATTATCATTATTGTCATATAGCATATTAGCGTTGCAATTGGCGCACCGTATATTCCGTAAGTTTCATTTGAAATTAAAAAGTAATTCAAAATAAGCTTTATTACAATACCTGTTGAGGTTGATATTATAGTCTTACTTTCTTTGCCGTATGCTTGCAGGATTGCGTTTGTGACCGATACCATCGAAATAAAAAATATCGAAATAGCAAGTATAGATAGCATATCTGATGCAAGGTCAGTTTCCAGGTATGTATTATTTGAAAAGGTTATAGTTTCCTTGTTATCATAAAGAAGATTTACTATAGGTTTAGAGAAAAAAGATAAGCCAAGCGTACAAGGTATTGAAATAATTGCTGCAATTCTCAGAGTAGAATTCATTGCTGAGTGAGCCTGAGCTTCTTTACCTGACGCAAACATTGTTGTAATTGCAGGCATTGCGCTTATTGCAAACGGATAGATTAGATTTGGCGCAAGGTTGTTTATAGGAACTGCCATAGAAGTATAAGCACCCATTATTTTGGTCGCTTCCAGCTTGTCTATACCACCTACAACTAATCTGCGAACCATAAGTGTTGTGTCAATAGTATTCGTGAGGCTCAAAATTGTGGCACTGAGTGTTATTGGGATAGCTATTATAATAAGCTTTTTCAATAACGAAGATGATGGAGTGGTTGAAGTGCTGATTTGATTAATGGTATACGTTTCTTTTTTATCGTTGATTTTTTTGTAAATCCAAAGATATATTGTACTACCAATTGAGCCCGTCGTAATACCAAGCAGTGTCAGGGCGGCAACTACGTGGGGTGAGTAGCCTTTAACGGTAGCAACGTATGCGACAAGTAGACCGATGAATAGCTTTCCGACTGCGCCAATAATTTGCGAAACGGCAGTTGGAACCATATTTTTAAGTCCCTGAAAATAGCCCCTGTAAGCAGAGGTGAGACACATAAAAAAGAGAGTTATACTTATTGACAGTATTGAATAATGTAGCCCGTCAAGATGAACGTATGAGGAAAAATCCTTTGAAAATAAAACCATCAGGATGGTTCCTGCTACTCCTAAGAAGAAAAAGAGTATATAAGCTACACGAAAAATCTTTTGTATTTCTTTCTTGTTGTCTTTTGCTTCTGCCTCTGAAATCATTTTTGATAGTGCAACGGGAATTCCTGCTGTTGAAATCATATAAAAAATCACGTAGAAGCCATAAGCAGTATTGAAATATGCCATAGCTGTTACACCGATAATATTAGTCAGCGGGATTTTGAAAATAGCACCAAAGATTTTCACAACCAAGGAAGCAAACACAAGAATAATAGCTCCTTGCAAGAAATTCTGCTTTTTCAAGTAGATAATACCTCCTGTCTTATTGATTTCTTAAAACAGTATTAATTTCTTCGATTTTGTTATATATTTTTTGCTTGTTGCCAATATATTCCGTAGGGTATTTGAAATTGTAAAAATGCTCTATTTTGCCGTTGTCATTGCAACCGACAAGCTTTGAAGAAGCACCTGCTCCAATGCCGAATACGTGTTCGATCTCGTTCATCATTGCAATGTTATAATAGCATTCTTTTCCATGCTTGCAGTAACCAACGTTTTCGTGGTTGCCAACGGAATATTTTTGCTTATATAAATAATATGGCAAATAGGCATTTAATATACACATTGATTTTGCCCAGGAAAGATAATCATCCACGTTCTTTTCTAATTGCATCATTTCTTCAAGCTTAATTGTAGAAGATTTTTTAACGCATAAGGTGTGAACCGTTATACTTTCGGGAGAAAGCGCAATAACGTCGTCAATGGTTTTTTTGAAGCTGGTAAGCGTGTCCGTATTAAGACCTGCAATAACGTCGGTATTTATACAATCAAATCCGTAGCTCTGTGCAAGTTCAAACGCTTTGAAAAATTCGTCAGCTGTATGATTTCTTCCAATCGCTTTTAGTACGTTGTCGTCGGTTGACTGACAGTTGATACAGGTCCTGGTTATCCCAAAGCTTTTCATAACGTCAAGCTTGTTTTTGTTAATGGTATCGGGGCGTCCTGCTTCAAGAGTATATTCTATAAGATGATTTTTTGGTAGTTTTTGGTCAATTTCGCTAAGCAATCTTTTTAGCTGTTCTTCGGAAAGAACGGTTGGAGTACCACCACCGATATATATTGACTTCAGATTTAGGGAATTATTGTAGATGAGCTCTGAAATGCGCTCAATTTCAAATATAAGCTCGTCAACATATAAGTCAATTAATCCCAGCTTCGAGGGGGCTGACGAAGAAATAAAAGAGCAATAATTGCATCTCGAAGGACAAAACGGTATAGAAATATAGACAGACGCGTCCTTACTTGTATGGTTTTCGCGCAGCTTTTGGTCATACATTGCAGCGCTTAGAAGTAATTCGATTTTATCTTCTGACACGAGATAGGTGTTTTTCAGCTTGTAAATCACATTGTCATAATCGTATCGGGATAAAAGGTCGATTGCGATTTTGAATGGTCTGACACCTGTGAGAACGCCGTATGGGGGGACGTCCACGTTTTTTGTTTTTGCATATTTTATTATTGCTTTACCTATGGCAGTTGTGGTTGCGAGTCTATCGTTAATGTGTACAGAAAACTCTTCAGTGCATTCATTAACTGTATCGTCAATAACTATTTTTGCTCTTACGGTTGTTGGTGTATTTGAAATGAACATCTGACATTCTATGTTTTTATCCCACGAAAAACAACATTCAGGAAATAATTCGCTGATAATATTCTTTGCATATAAGGCAGAGAAGTGGTCCGATATTATGTTTATCATTTTATTTCATCACTTTCTATGATGAATGTGACAGGACCTACATTTGTGAAAGAAATTTTCATGTTAGCTCCAAATTTACCATTTACAACGTAGTTTTCATTTGTTTGAGTTTCTTTTTGACATTCAGCATTTAACGTTTTTGAGAATAATTCATATAGTGGCTCTGCTTTTTCAGGACGTGCGGCATTGAACATATTGGGTCTTCTGCCATGAGAGCAATCACCACATAGTGTAAATTGTGAAACTACCATAAATTTTCCGTTGACGTAAGGGTCGATACACGACAGGTTCATCTTTTCGTTACTATCCTTGAAAATACGAAGCGTTGCAATTTTTTTAGCAAGCTTTAGTGCGTCGTTTTCGCAATCCTCGTTATTAACTCCGAGAAGGACGAGAAGCCCTTTGTCGATTTGGGAATAAGCCTCGGTGTTATCGTCAATCCTTAGAGTGCAATTTTCAACAAGTTGTATTAACGCTTTCATAAATCCTCCGTTATATTATGTTCCCTCTCGTTACGTCAACTACGCTATTGAGCTTTTTAAGTCTTTGAACGATAGAATTGAAGTGGTCGGTATTTTTGGTTCTGATGGTTATGCTGATAATCATTACGTCGCTGTTTGAACTAATAGAGTGTGAATTTATAGAAAGAATTCCTACATGCATTTCAGCCAAAGCACCGGATATTTCTGCAAGTACACCAATTTCGTCTCTTGCAAATACGTTTAATACTGCATCAAAGCAGGAATCGTATGAATCAAGTGCACTTTTAGCCCATCTTGCAGTTACCCACCTATCTTTACTTTCCGGATTTTTCAGACCCTCAACGGCATTCTTGCAATCGTATTTGTGAATAGAAATTCCAAATCCTTTTGTTATAAATCCGATAATTGAATCGCCGGGGAGAGGATTGCAACATTTTGCGTATTTAACTTGACAGTTGTCTATGCTTTCTACAATGACGCTTTGCTGTGCGCCAAGCTTCTTTTTAGCCTTCTTGTCTTTTTCGGCATCTATATTAGCGCTCAGTGCCACAGGTGATTCGGGCTCAGCCGGGCGAATAAGCTTTTCAAATTCACTCTTTAAGCGATTTTCAATTTTAGAAAGCGAGACTCCTCCGTAACCAATCGAGTTATAGTAGTCTTCAACGTCTGTAACGCCGGAACGTTGAGCAACGTTTAATACAATTGTATTCATTTGCTCTTCCGTAAACGGTGCGCCAAACTTCTTGAGCATACGTTCGATATCACGTTTTGCGTTTTCGATGTTTTCTTCACGCTTTTCTTTTTTGAACCACTGACGGATTTTGTTTCTTGCTTCGCTCGTTCTGACTATCTTAAGCCAATCTCTGTTCGGACCTTTAGAGGCAGAAGAGGTGAGAACGTCAACGATTTGTCCCGTTTGTAAAACTGTATCAATTGGCGCAATAACACCATTGATTTTTGCCCCTACCATTTTATTTCCTACAGCAGTGTGAATTGCATAGGCAAAGTCAATAGGGGTTGAGCCTGCAGGTAAATCGATTACGTCACCCTTGGGCGTAAACACGAATACCTCGTCTTCAAACAAATCAACCTTCAGTGCACTGATAATATCCTCAGAATTATCAGTCGAGTCTTTTTCTGTTTCAAGCAATGTGTGAATCCATTGGAGCTTCTTTGAAAGATTTTCTTCGCCCGAAACGTTGCTCTTGTATTTCCAATGCGCAGCAAGACCATATTCTGCAATTTCGTGCATTTCCCACGTTCTTATTTGTACCTCAAATGGTATACCGTATTTGCCGATAACCGTAGTGTGTATTGACTTATACATATTGGGTTTCGGGGTAGAAATGTAATCCTTAAATCTGCCCGGCACAGAATTGAACATCTCGTGTATAATACCAAGAACCGTATAGCAGGTAAGCTCATCGTCGACAAGTATTCTCACTGCATAGAAATCGTATATTTCGTCAAAGCTCTTGTTTTTCGTATACATCTTTTTATACATGCTGTATATTGATTTTACTCTGCCCGAAATAGAGTAATGTATGTTTTGTTCGTCAAGTTTTTCTCCGATCATTTCTTGGGCTTTATCAAGAAAGTCACGGTTTTGTCCGTATTTTATATCAATGCTCGTTTTTACCTCGTCGTATCCTACGGGGTCTAAGTATAAAAGTGCAAGCTTTTCAAGCTCTTGCTTGATTTTTTGCATACCGAGTCTATGGGCAACGGGAGCATAGACGTGCATTGTTTCAAGAGCAATAATTCTTTGCTTTTCTTCGGTATGTGATGAGAGCGTTCTCATATTGTGAAGTCTGTCGCACAGCTTTATAAATATAACTCGTATGTCTTTGGACATAGCGAGGAACATTTTTCTGATATTTTCGATGTGCTCTTCTTCTTTGTCCTCAAAACGAATTGCTACGAGCTTCGTTAATCCGTCAACAAGGTCAGCAACACTTTGTCCAAATTGGTTTTTTATATCAGCAAGTGTTGCTTTGTCGGGTCTGTCCTCGACAGTATCGTGCAAAAGCGCTGCACATATTGAATCGGTATCAAGATTGAGAGAAGCAACGATTTCTGCAACGGCAAGGGGGTGAGATATATATTCCTCACCTGATTTTCTGAATTGACCCTTGTGCATTTCACTTGCGTATTCAAAAGCGCGGACAATCTTTTGCAGGTCATATTGCTGGTCACTTGTACCAAGCTTTGTTAAGAGGTTATAGCAGTCTGTACTCATTAATTGATATCCTTTCGGTGATTGACTTCTTTGGAAAACAGCTTCTTGAGTGTAGGAGCGTTTTCGAGTACTACTTTAGTATCGTGCGAAGGTGTATAGGTTGTCAGAAGGTTTCTATATAACGGGTCTGTTACGGTGGTGGTTTTGATTAAACCGGTTTCAGCAAGTACGTCCAAAATAATCATAGCTTTGTATAACGGAATTTGTACTGAGTATTTTTTTGTAACAAGCTTGAGTAAATAGGGAAGGTATACTTCATAATACTCAGCGTTTGCAGAAGCAGAACATAATAGCTCTTTCAAAACGGTATAAATTTGTGCAAAGTCGGTTCTTGTTGGTATGTCCTGACTTCTTGCTAAATGAAGTTCATTATTCAGAAGGTTGTGATAAGCGTTGAGATGCTGAGAAATAATATCTCTCTGGAATTTGCTCGGTTGTATATCACGGACAATCATCTGAACGTTTTGTTGATTTTTGAAGGTGTTGACATCAAGATTGAATGCAACGTCAATCTTGTCGCCCTCTAAATAGTTGAAGGTATAGGTTGGCGTTCCGAAAAGCAAAGCAATGTTTTTACAGCCGTTTTTTTCTAAAATGAGTTTAGTGTGTTTTCCTTCGCCAATTGGAATAATAGATGATATTTGCATATCTTTTATTGCGAAAACAGGAACGAGATTTGATAAACCGAATGGCTCGAGACGGCTAAGCTCGCTTGTGAGCTTAATGCTCATTTCCTGAGGTTCAATTTCACAATCTATTTCAAGTGCTTTTGTGAGACTAACATTTTCAAAGGCTTTTTTTGCGTATTCATTTATTCTCGTTTTGAATTCCTGAAGTTTTGAACGGGAAATAGAAAGCCCTGCAGCAAGCTCGTGACCTCCGAACTTGTGTAACAAGTCTGAGCAATGCTCAAGTGATTTTACTAAGTTCATTCCTTTTATACTGCGTGCCGAGCCTTTTCCGATTTCCGGGTCTGAGTCCTTTATTTCATTTTTGAAGGAGATTAAAACCGACGGAAGGTTGTATCTTTCGGTGATTCTTGATGATACGATACCTATTATTCCGTGATGCCATTCATCGTCGGACAAAACAAGAATTTTGTCGTTTGATAAATCACATTGAGTTGAAACCTTTTCAAGCGCCGAATGAAGAGTCTGACTCTCCATGTTCTGTCTTTCTTTATTTATTTCTGTTAGTTGCACTGCAAGTTTTGCAGCCTCTTCGCGACTTTCGGTCATAAATAATTCAACGGCAATTTTTGAGGTTTTCATTCGTCCTGCGGCGTTGATTTTTGGTGCGAGAACAAAGCCGACGGTGGTGGATGAAATTTTCTTTCGCTTGTCAGATTTTATAATTTCCGATTCCTCGAGAAGTGCAGAGAGACCTTTGTTACTTGTGTGCTCAATGGCAGAAAGTCCCTTGCTGACAATTAGTCTGTTTTCATCTCTTATCGGCATAACGTCTGCAATAGTTCCGATTGCGACAAATTCTGCATATTCGTCCAATAGCTTTGTGAGCGCTTCAATATGAGAGCATTTAGAGTATAATATCTCAACGCCACAGATAAACTTAAATACAACACCAACACCTGCAAGCTCCTTGAACGGATATTCGCAATCATTTCGCTTTGGGTTGATAACTGCATTTGCTGAAGGGAGTGTGCTTCTGCATTCATGGTGGTCGGTAACGATTACATTAACGCCCATATCAATAGCACTTTGAATTTCGTTTATTGCCGTAATTCCCGAATCGACGGTTATTATCAGCTTAATTCCGTTTTTGATATATTCGTTCAGAACACGGCTGTTGAGCCCATATCCGTCGTCATCTCTTTTGGGAATATAGTATTCGCAAATACCTCCGATTGATTTAATATATTTGGAAAGCACTGTAACCGATGTGACTCCGTCAACGTCGTAGTCGCCCCAGATAAGTATTTTATGATTTTTGTCTATCGAATCGAGTAATAAATTTGCACCGATTTCAACATCCTTCATAAGAAAAGGAGAATAAAAATTGTTAACTGCTTTTGATAAAAATTTTGACGCAGCCTCACTGTTGCAATAATTTCTGTTTATTAAAAGCTTTGCAAGTATATTAGAAATGCCAAGGTCTCTTGATAGCGATAACACCTGTTTATCGTCATATGAGCCTATAATCCACTCTTTTTCTTTCATTTATTTTCCTCGCACAATAAATAATATATATTTTACTACAAATTATAATAAAATACAAGGTGTTAGAGAAGAATTTATCAAATAATCAAAATAATTTATAAAAATATTGTGTTTTTTGTAAAAAACTATTGACATTTAATGTCATTTTTAGTATAGTAACATTATCTTTTATATCGGATATTCCGAGCATATTTATTCTTAGCGCCTGAGATTTCCCTTAGGTAGCGTGCTACGGCTGAAAAGACGACGTTGTCGGTACTCTTAGACCTTTTGCGGGGTAGTAGCATAGGGGTAAATACGAGGTAAAATTTACTGTATAAAAGATTAATTTTTTCTCACAACTGTGGGAGTCCGCAAAGGGGGCTGTTTTTAATGGCAGACAACAACATAATTAATTTGAGCAATATTACCGTTACATACGACGGTGAAAAAGTATTGAAGGATATAAATCTTTATATCCGTGACAGAGAATTCGTTACAATACTTGGTCCGTCGGGTTGTGGCAAAACAACTACACTGAGAATTATCGGTGGATTTGTTGAGCCGGACATCGGTGATATTTTTTTTGACGGTAAAAAGATTAACGACCTTCCACCTCATAAGAGGCAGGTCAACACCGTCTTTCAAAGGTATGCTCTTTTTCCTCATCTCAACGTTTATGACAACATTGCGTTTGGATTAAGAGTACAGAAAATGGACGAAAAAGAGATTAAGCAAAGAGTTTTATCGATGCTTAAGCTCGTTAACCTCGAAGGCTATCAAAGGCGTAAAATAACTGCTCTTTCAGGTGGTCAGCAACAGAGAA
>JAZNRH010000124.1:0-10475 GCA_045590615.1 Eubacteriales bacterium | reverse complement strand
TCCACCGGACTGTTTCTTTACGGCATCTGCTATCGGGGTTCGATTCTTTCAAATTTCTACAAAAACAAAAAGCACAGACTCGCGTCTGTACTTTTTATTTTTGGTGGATCCGAGGGGAATCGAACCCCTGTCCGAAATTTCGTTCACAAAATTTTCTCCGAGTGCAGTCGGTGTTCAAATTCCGCTTTGGTTGGTACATCGACAAACTAACTTTGGCGTAGCTTCATAAATTCATATACTGTCTCAAAGCTTTGACAGCATACGTTCATCGCTAAGTGACGCCTTATCCTAAGTCGCGATATTCAAAGGTAAGACGGCTGCCGTTAGTTAGGCAGCAACAGCTAATGTTTTGTTAGCGTTTATATTTAAGTTTTACAGTTTTGAAGAGCTCTGCTACTCTACTCGCTTATCTTGCTTCAAAAACCCCGTCGAAACCTTGACGGACCCATATTTTTTACCATTATACCACTATATTATTGACAAGTCAATAAAAAAATACACACAGCCCAAAATTGTTGAGCTGTGTATATAAAATTATTTGAGTTCTTTACCTGTAAAGCCAAACGTAAGCTTTGCTCGGTTAACAAATCCGTCGATTTCTTCACGTGTAAGTTTTGCAATAAATTTACCTGTCGGTGCAGTGATAGAACCTATTACCTCGTCAACGGCTCTGCAATTGCCGTCTTTGTCGTAAATCTTAGCTTCTTCACCTTCGGTATATTCGATGTATTCTCCTCCATTGAGCTGACACTTAAAGGTAAGCGTATCGTTTCCAATCTTAATTGTTGGATTTGTGAGTGATTTAATTTCCCACTTACACATTTCAACGCTGGACATCTTTACACCGTTACATTCGCCACCGAGATGTACAGAGACGCTTTGAATACTTCCAAATGAAGTTAATCCTCTATAATCAAGATAATGGTTATGTTCTAAGTTGGAGTAGTCGTCGTGATTATAATAGTCATTGTCTGTGTCGGTTAAATAGAAATCCTTCCAACCGGTAAAATTAAGGGGAATTTGATAGTCACAAGCATTGACGTCACCCGATATAACTCCTTTAATACGAATAAGAATTTTATCGTTTGAGCCATTACCTAAAACTTTGACGTGAATACCGTGATGCTCTGCAGCATTGAATGGATTGAGAACCTCATATTTTACATCAAGTGTTTGGTTTTTAAGCTCTTTGTTTTCGTCAAGCTTGAGTACAACGAGTGGGTCATCTCCCGTTGCAACAGGATAAGCCTCGAGTCTGATAAAAGGTTTCTGCGCATCAAACGGATTTGAATGACAAGTAGTATTAAAGACGTTGTCATCGATGTTCATGATCTTGCAAGGACTGTATGATTTTTCAACAAAAGAATACTTGCCGTCTTTTTCGATAAGACAGTATTCAAATTTGCCATCTCTTACTTGCTTTTTAATGCTTTCAGGAAAATAATTTTCTTTACGAAGCTTATTATAAAGGGCGTATCTTTGAGTGTTTCTCTTAGCACCCGGAAGAGCCATTGTTTCCTTTGAAACGTTTTGATAAACCATTCCAAAGTCGTGAGCAACTGCAAGTGATGCCATATGGTCAACGTCATCTATGAAATGATATTTTACAATAGAAGACGGTGGATATTTCAAAGAAGGAGAAGGGAAGGGGTAGAGGTTATACCAACCAAAAATAGCATTAAGATAATTATCGTGCATTTGCATATTGCTGATCGTGTGCATTTTGTTCCAGATTTTGTATCCTCTTCTTGGGTGGTCCCATGCTCCGGCTCTACCTCTTGCAAAGTAGATAGGAGGGAAGAAGAAGGACATTTCAGCAATTGGTGTAGTTTCGGTATATTTCAGTACCTCATTTACGAAAGCAGTAGCATAATACCAGGTAAGATTTTTATCGGTAAGATGTCTGCCGACGCCGTCAAGTGCATCAAAATAAATCATACCGAAGCCACCTTCGTTGTATGCTTTGGCTGTTCTTCTTGCAATCTCATAATAAAGCTCAGAACCTATAATAGGACATAAGCCACTATAATAAGATGCAATTCTTATAATCTTTGAGCCTTTTTTGTGTGAGACCGGCTTTGTGCCTGCACATCCTCTTACAAGACCGACAAAACTGTTTTCTTTAATTTCGGGAACGTTGAATTTGATCAGCTCTTCATCAATCAGAATATATTCAGATGCAAGCGCTCTGTAGCCCGTGAGCCTTGATGCGTGGTTTGTATTTTCTTCGGTTATCAAGCTATCTGCTTCAGCTGATAAATTCTCACCGAGTGTAAACTTTTCAGCAGGCAATAGCTGTTTTTGCCACTTGGGGTCTGAAAGTATACCTGATGCATCGGGTGCAATATAGAAGGAATATGTGTGAAGTCCTGCTTCGATTCCGTGAGGCTTGAGCTGACTAACCATTTTTTCCTTAAAAGCAGAAGCCTCACCGGTTTCGTCTGTAAAGAAATAAAAGTCACCCTGACGGAAGGGAGAGCCCTTGTGGAAGTCGAGCTGGTCTACGTTCAAATCAGTATACAAAGGCAATGCATCGGCAAGTGCTTCGGGAGTGGCATGAGACACGATAATATAATCGCCTCGTTCGCCTTTGTGTTCTCTTGCCCAAGGACCACCGACACCTCGAGCGACGGGAGCGTCACCAAAAGGAATGTCCTCTGCTATTTCCTTTAGTATGTCAATGTGCATCGAAATCGGTGCACCAAAAATTCCAACCTTAGCGCCGATTATTCCGGTTTCGGAAAATGCAGTACCATTGTTTGAAAGATTTTTGAAAGACGGCCAATTTGCTGCTTTTGTATTGAGCTTCATACCTACGAGTGACATACCAAACGTTGCTGTCTCGTCGATTGGATAATCAACAACGGTATTGGCAAAGACTACGTTATAGCAAGCAATATTATATGCCTCAACAATTTCGAATGAAATATATCTGTTCTTAACGTCAACCTTAAAGGTGAGATGCGCGCCCGAAATAAATCCAAAAATAAGCTTATCACCTATTAATTCAGCGTTAATAGGATTAGCTACGTTGCCGGAGCCATCAGTATTCAAGTAGCAAAAATAAGGGTTTTCAGAATTTGCTATGTAGTTCTTTTGGTTTTTGTCGGAAAACGATAACACCTTACCGTCAAAGCCAATAGAATAACTGAAATAATCGTTTTCAAAAATTATCTCGTTACTCTTTTTTGAAATCTTAGTCATAATACTTTCCTTCCTTGTTTTTTTGCATAATATTGTTTTGATTTTTTATTTCTTATTATTTTGAAATGATCGAAAGAACTTTCAAGTCATCGTTATCAACGTTTATGATGTTATATTCGGTGTTGGCAGGGATAAAGATTGCGTAATCGTCATCAACTATTCTTTCATAGCTATTTCCAAACAAAATTTTGGCTGTGCCTGATTCGATTTTTAAGAATTGGTCAGAATCGGGCAGTGATTCAATGCCAAGCTCTTCGCCACGTTTTAGATTAATTGCATATGCCTCAAGTGAGTTTCCTACCCAAAGTTTTTTGCTTGTTTGTCTGTTCCTTTCGATTGCATCTTCTATGTTTATTACCTTTGCCTCTGGAGATGCTTCGGTGTTTGCGAAAACAAATTTTCTTATCATAAAATAACTCCTTTCCGTACATTATATGAATAATGACGGAAAATTGTTATTTTTTTCTCCAGGTTGAAGGTATGAGAGCAATAATTAATGGGAAGATTTCAAGCCTGCCAAGTAACATTGCAAATGATAGTACTAACTTTGAAAAAGCAGAATAATCAGCATAGTTCCCCATAGGGCCAACGGCAGAAAGTCCGGGTCCTACGTTATTAAAGCAAGCGACAACAGCAGTGAAGTTTGTTTCAATATCAAACGGCTCAAAAGAAATTGCCAAGAAAATAATTAACATTGAAACAAAATATATTGACAAGTAGGTTGTTACGCTGTTTTGTGTACTCTCGTCAACCTCTTTTCCTTCAAATTTCACTGTGGATATTGAGCGAGGGTGAATCATTTTTATGATTTCCTTGTAAATCCTTTTGAATATTAAAATAACTCTTGACATCTTTAAGCCACCTGCCGTAGAGCCTGCGCAAGCGCCTGTAAACATAAGAATGAGTAAAACTGTTTTTGACATTGTTGGCCAAAGATTAAAATCGGTTGTTGCAAATCCCGTTGTCGTTATGATAGAAGCAACCTGAAAGGCAGAGGCTCTGATGGTTTCTTCAACGGTAGGGTAGAGAGAATTTACGTTTATTGAAATAACGATGATTGATAATACGGTTACAGTTGCATATACGAGGAGTTCGGTGCTTTTTAATCCGTCATTAAATCTTTTTAGCGTGAAAAGATAGAATATATTAAAGTTAATACCGAAGAGAAGCATAAATATCGTTATAACCCATTGTGAATATGCAGAATAGCTTGCAATACTGTCGCCTTTAAGACCAAAACCACCCGTGCCGGCAGTTCCAAAGGTGTGAATTATGCTTTCAAACAAGTTCATATCCCCACAAGCTAAAAGAACGACTTGTATTAGTGTCATTACGATGTAAATTATATATAACACCTTAGACGTATCTCTTGATCGGGGTGCAAGCTTGCCTACAATAGGACCCGGCATTTCTGCTCTGAGAATATGAATTGAACGGTCGGAGATATTTGATATAAATGCTAATATAAAAACCAGCACTCCCATTCCACCGATCCAATGATTAAAGCTTCGCCAGAAAAGCATACCGTGGCTGAGCTCTTCGACGTTTGTTAGAATTGATGCGCCTGTGGTTGTATATCCACTAACTGTTTCAAAAAAAGCATCAACAAAACTTTTGATTTCTCCACTTATAACAAAGGGCAAAGAACCGATTAAGGACGTTGTGACCCATGCGAGTGCAACGATTGCAAAGCCCTCTTTCGCATACATAAGCTTGTTAAAGCCCTTTGTTGCTCTTGCGATTATCAGACCTAACAGGAGCGAAATAAATGCAGTGATTAAAAATGACAGATATGAGCTCTCTTTATAAATAATACTTACTACTGCAGGTGCCAAAAGCATAAGAGACAAGGCTTGCAGTAATCTGCCAATGACGTTAAATACTAATTTTTTATTCATTGAATTTTACTCCATTATGTCCTTGAGGTCGCTGAGAATAATTCCGGAAGCAACAACGATAACTCTGTCGTCAGGCATAATGTAATCGTTACCGGAAGGGATAATTGCCTTCCTTTTTCTCACTATACCTGCAATAAGAATGTTGTTTTTCAGCTTCATGTCCTTGAGTGGAATGTTGCAATAACTAAAGTCTGCAAGAACCTTAAATTCCGAAACCTCAGCCTTGCCGTCCATTATTTTATAAAGCTTTTCAACGTTGCTGCCTTTTGAGCTATCAAGGGCTCTTACGTATTTTGAAATAACACTTGAAACAGCACTTTTTGCTGACACAACTCTGTCAAGACCAAGCTTTTCGGCAGTCGTTGCAAGTGCATGGTGATTAACCTTTGCAATAACCGTTCCAACACTTTCAACGGCAGTAAAGGAAATGAGAATATTCTTTTCGTCGTTACCCGTTAGTGCAATGAAAGCATCCGAACTGTCAATTCCTTCCTCTCGCATAACCTCTTTGTTCATACCGTCGCCCAAAATTATAGTCGCTTCGGGAATTAGATTTGAAAAACTGAGACACGTTTCCTTGTCTTTATCTATAATTTTTACTTTTACACCATCTCTTATGAGCATTTTTGCAAGGTAATATGCTATTTTTCCCGCACCAAGAATCATAACTGATTTAATTGGTCTTTGCGAAACTCCAATACTTTTCATTAATTTCAGAATTTCCGAATTACCTGCTGTAATACCGATTTTATCGCCAGACTGCATTACAAAGTTTCCGTCGGGAATAATAACCTCTTCGTTTCTTACTACGTGACATACAAGGAAATTGTCTTGGAATTTTTGTCTTGCCTCAGAAAGAGAAAGGTCAACGAAAGGAGAGTCGTCCTTTAATATTATTTCAACAATCTTAATTGTTTTATTTGAAAAGGTTTCGACCTTAACTGCAAAGGGGAAGTGCAGAATATCGTATATTTCATGCGCTGCTAACAGCTCAGGATTAATGGCGTCGGATAAGTCGAGCTGTTGCTTGAGAAATGCGAGGTCAACGTCGTTGTATTCGGGATTTCTTATTCTTGCAATCGTATGCTGTGCACCAAGCTTCTTGGCTAAAAAGCAGCTGAGCATATTCATTTCATCGGAGCCCGTTACGGCAATAAACAAGTCGCATTGCTCGACGCCTGCTTCACTCATGATAGCACAGTCAACACCGTTTCCACAAATACCGATTACGTCATAAATATTAGAAATTTCTTCAACAGTTTCGTTGCAACGGTCTATTGCAACTATTTCGTGTCCTTCAACACAAAGTGTTGAAATAATCGTACTGCCAATTTTTCCACATCCAAAAATAATAATCTTCATATTCCTTACCCATAGTTTTCAATATTTTCATTACATTTTACCACACTTTAGTTTTTTTTGCAATAAAAATACGGCACTTTTCAGCGCCGTATTGAAATTAATTTTTAGCAATGATATCGTTCAGGAAATTTACAGCAATTGAAATATCTCGTGCCGGGTTATCGCCAACCTCACGCTCGATAGTCAGATAGCCCTTATATCCGATTTCTTCAAGAGCATTGAGGTAACGTGGGAAGTCAACGCTTCCGGTTCCAAGAGGAACTTCTTTGAACGCTAAACCACTGAATTCTTCTTCTGCGCGTCTGATTCCGTAAATGATTTCGGGGTCTCTGTCGCAGAGCTTAACGCCGTCTTTTGCGTGAGTGTGAACTATGTATTTTTGCAGATTTTTAACTGCTTCAACAGGGTCGTCTCCCGTAACCATTACCAAGTTTGCAGGGTCAAGGTTGACAGCAACTCCCGTAGAGTTGAGTGAGTCAAGAAAACGCTTGAGAGTAGCAGAGGTTTCAGGACCTGTTTCAATGGCAAAATGAGCTTTCATAGAATCTGCGTATTCAGCAAGCTCGGAGCAAGCCTTTTGCATTATTTCGTATCGTGGGTGATTAACGTCGCTTGGAACTACGCCGATGTGAGTAGTAACGACGTCCGTTTCAAGCTCAACAGCCAAATCAAGAACTCTCTTGGATTTTTCTATAAGCTCGGGATTTTTTTCGGGCACTCCAAAACCGTGACCAAAATCTCCACACAAAGCAGAAATCACAAGACCTCTCGACTTGATTTTGTCAAGTACTTCTTTTCTTTTTTGTGAAGTCAAATTTTCAGGTGACATATCACCACGGGTAGCATAAATCTGCAAGCCCTTAGCACCAATTTCAACAGCTTTGTCCAGCGCTTCATCAAAAGGAAGCTTAAAGGAATCGAGCATTACACCAATAGGAAAATTAAACATATTATATACCTCCGTAACATTTTTAATATCTATATTATACTACTAACTTTTTTATTTGTAAATAGTTATTATTTTTTTCGAAAAATAATTGACATTTTACCTCTGAGTAATTATAATATATACATAAATTTTATTCATATCAGGGGGGAATATTATGAATTTGAATGTTAGGCCCGATACAATGCAGAGAATAACAACTCTTGAGCTTGCCAATGAATTTATTGAAGAGCAAGTAAAAGCTGTAAGAGAACAGGTAGGAGATAAAAAGGTATTACTTGCTTTGTCAGGTGGTGTTGATAGCTCTGTAGTAGCTGCTCTTCTTATAAAGGCTATTGGACGTCAGCTCGTTTGCGTTCACGTAAATCACGGACTTATGAGAAAAGGGGAGAGCGAACAGGTTATCGAGGTGTTCAAGAAAGGACTTGACGCCAACCTTGTTTACGTAGATGCTACCGATAGATTTCTTGACCTTTTGTCAGGAGTATCCGACCCCGAGAAAAAGCGTAAAATTATAGGCGCAGAATTTATCAAGGTGTTTGATGAAGAGGCAGCAAAGCTTGACGGAATTTCATTCCTTGCTCAAGGAACGATATATCCCGATATCCTTGAAAGTATCAAAGCTGCAGAAAGTGGTAAGCCCGTTAAGTCTCATCACAACGTCGGTGGACTCCCGGAAGAAATGGAAATGCAGCTCGTAGAGCCTGTAAAATTTCTTTATAAAGACGAAGTAAGAGTAGTTGGCAGAGCTCTTGGTTTGCCATCGAATATGGTTGACAGACAGCCATTCCCGGGTCCTGGCCTTGGCGTTCGTTGTCTTGGTGCAATCACTCGTGACAGACTTCACGCACTTAGAGAAGCAGACGCTATCCTTCGTGATGAATTTGATAAATGTGGTCTTGCGACAAAGGTTTGGCAGTATTTTATCGCCATACCCGATATGAAGAGCGTTGGCGTTAAAAATGAAATGAGATATGAAGGCTGGCCTGCAATTATCCGAGCAGTCAATACCGTTGATGCAATGACAGCAACAATTGAGGAAATTCCTTACGAAGTCCTTCATAAAATTACCAACAGAATCACAACCGAGGTGGAAGGAATAAACCGTGTCCTCCTCGACCTCACACCTAAGCCTATAGGCACAATTGAGTGGGAATAATAAACAATACCCCGAAAACTGCGTTATAATGTAGTTTTCGGGGCTTTTATTTTGAAATTGATAACAGAGCAACAATGGATTTGGATACTACGCTTAAGAATTTACCATTGACGCCTGAGGCAATCGAAAAAGCCTTAAATGAAAAAGAGGAACAAGAAATCAGATAAATGATTTTGCTTCTACTATGGAGGTTATTTCCGAAAGCGCAGACCTTCGGAGGATGTGGAGTAACTATCGATTACAATTTGCATATGCAAAAGATATCAGTTTTGAAGATATATGCGATGCAATTAAGGGATTTTTTTCGGAAATTTAACAAGATTGACTTTTATGCCTATTTTGATAAAAAGAATAGGTATATTAGTCATATATTTGCAGTAACACAATTTGTGCAACATGTAGAAATTTGAAAAAATGTCTCTTAGATATTGACCGAAATGTTATAATTTGTTATAATAAATTATATCATTCACCATGGAGGCGTGTGTCGTGGAGTTTAAAGATAAGGTGTTTCAGCTAAGAATGCAGCTAAATATGAGCCAGGAGACTCTTGCAAGAGATTTGGGTGTATGTTATGCAACTGTTAATCGTTGGGAAAAAGGAAGTAATGTTCCTAGGCCTCAACAGATATATGCATTTGAGAAGTACTGTCAAGAACGCAATGTTACATTTGAAAAATCACCAAGTAAAAAAGGGGGATATTATAAATGAGTGAAGAGCTTTTACAGACTTCTCCAATATGGATAGGAAGGTATTCGTATTATCGTTTGGGAAGCACGACGTTAAATCAGTTGAAAAAATCCAAAATAATTAATAAGTTTTCGAATAAGCTTTCGGATAAAAAGCCAGACGGTCTAATTGTATTACCGGGTGGAAACGTTAAAGCTGTAATCGAATATAAAAGACCTGAAGAACTTTCAACACAATCTAAAGTGGAAAAAGCAATAAATCAAGAACTTGATGTTGCCAAACTTTTATGCAAATTATTAATCGTGACTGATGGCACAAAAACTTATTGGATAAATGCATTAAATGGTCAAGAGATATTAAGGAACGGGAAGAAGATAAATTTTGTATTTGATGCAGGAAAAATCACAAGTGGCAACATGACAGTTGAAGAAAAAATTGATTTAGAGCGACTAGTAGATGAAGCTGACTATTCCTTGAGTGAAACACAAAATTTTATAGTTGAACCTGCCGTTTTAGATCCAACACCATTAGCTAAAGAAGTATGGCAAAAAATATGGATTAATACAGGCAAAGAACCAGAAAAGTGTTTATACAATGTAGTTGAGATATTTGTTTTTAAATTCCTAAGTGATATAGGAGTATTAGAATATTTTAATAACTTTAATAGTGTATATGAAAGAAAGGAAAGAGCTGGTGTTGCTGCTGCGTTAATACATTATGCTGACAATTGTCGTAAACCAATAAAAAACGAAATGTTTCCTAAAGGGGATGATGGCACTACAATTTTCAATGGTACAATTTTTGTAAATGAAAAGGGAGAAGCCAATCAGAGCCAAGCCACCTTGTTTGGACAAGTATTAGATAGTTTTCAAAAATATGATGAGATGTATGGTTCATTTCGATATGTGACAAAAGAATTCAAAACAAGGTTGTATGAAACTTTTTTAAGACAAAGCGCCGGAGTTAAAAATTTAGGACAATACTTTACTCCACGAAATGTTGTACAAGCAATGATAAAAATGTCTAATGCTAACTTGTTGAAAAATGGAGCAAGAATATGTGATCCGTTTTGTGGTGTTGGTGGATTTTTGCTAGAAACAATATCAATGGTTCCAACGATTTTTAAGGAATTTGAGCCAGTTAATGGGAAAATAGATCCCCAAATCACCTTAATTGGTTATGACAAAGGAACAGATGAAAAGGATGATGAAAGAAC
>JAZNRH010000123.1:0-10672 GCA_045590615.1 Eubacteriales bacterium | reverse complement strand
ATTACGAATGAGCTGCTCTGCCATTGAGCCACACCAGCATATATCCGACAATTTCTTGTCGGTATTATTTATTTATTTTTAAGATAGCTTTCAACTACTGCCAAATCTGCAGGAGAGTTTACTCCAAGGATTTCCTCGGATTTTTCAGAAACGTATGCATTTACCCTCTTGCCTGCTGACATCATTATTTCGGGAACGTCTGTAAGATACTTTTCATTTGTAACCTTACTGTTCTGCACCTTGTCAAGCGCTTCGAAAAGGTCCTTTGAATTGAATATATATGTAGCGGCATTATACTCTGTAATATTATCGAACTGCTCTTTTGTGCAATCCTTTGCTTCTATAATAGCAACGAGCTTGCCGTTACAATCTCTCACCATTCTGCCAAGCATCTGTCCTTTCTCGCCCTTGCAAGAAAGAATTGTACAGGAATTGCTTTCTTTACGGTGAAGAGCGAGCATATTTTCGATAGTTTCTCTTGAAATGAGTGGAGTATCTCCACATATAACAACGAGCTCACCATCATAATCCAAAAAATGCTCTTTTGCACACTCTACTGCGTAGCCTGTACCGTAACCGTCGTCACCCTGCTCGATATAGTTAAGCTGAGGATAAGCTGACATAATTTTTTCTTTTTTGAATTTAACAATTGCGAAAATATCCTCGGAAGGAATAAATTCGAGAGTTTTCAAAACATAATCAAGTATTGGTTTTCCCAATATTTCACGCATAGACTTTGGCAAATCAGCCTGCTCAGAATTAAAGCGTGTACCTTTTCCGGCAGCAAGAATGATTGCTTTCATACTAAAACCTCTTTTGTCATTTTTTTGATTCCCACATAAACTGTTAACAGTTAAAAAGGGGGTTATTCAATGAATGATAAACAATACTACTTTGCATCATCGAGCAGTATGCTTGGTTTTCATAGCTATTTTGACGAAATATACAATCCAAAAAAGCTGAAGAGAATTTACATTATAAAGGGTGGACCCGGTACGGGAAAGTCAAGTGCGATAAGATACGTGGGAGAGCATTTTGATAAGAAATACAAATGCGAATACTTTCTATGCTCATCCGACCCGTCCTCACTTGACGGCGTTATTATAAACGACGAGGTCGCAATAATAGACGGCACTTCCCCTCACGCCACCGAAGCAAAATACCCGGGCGCTGTAGAAATACTGCTGGACAGCGCTGAAGCGCTTAAGCCGGAAATAACATCTCAAAAGGACCTGATTGTTTCGCTGAACGACGAAAAAAGCAATTTGTTCAGATGCATATATACCTATCTGAAAGCCGCGGGCGAAATCAAAAAGGAAAATATAAATTTGGTAAATTCCCTTATAGATAAAGAAAAGCTCGATGGAGCTGTAAATCGTTTTTTTAGGCAAAACCTAAAAAAAGAAAACGGTTATGATGAAAAAATAAGACTCATCAGCGCAACAACGTCTAAGGGAGAAATCACAACAGACAGCTTTGAAAAGCTATCAGACACTAAAGCTGTAATTATAAACGGCAAGGGCTGTGAGGAAATCATATACAAGAGCATTTTAGATAAAGCCAAGGAATACGGTATTGAAACCTATATCAGTTATGATGCTCTTATTCCCTTTTCTCCAAACGGTTTATGTTTCCACAATCAAGGCTGCTGCATTGTAAACTACAATCCAAGCCTTCACGGTGAAATTGATTATGAAAAATACAAGGTTATAAATTTCGAACGCTTTATTGATAAAGAAAGCTATAACAAAATTCGCCCCAAGCTGAAATTCTCAAGCAAGTGTCTCAAGGCTTTGAACGAAGAAGCTATCGGCTATATGAAGGAAGCGGCTTCTGTTCACAAAAAGCTGGAAGCAATATATCTGCGCTATGCAGATTTTTCCTTACTTGACAAAAGCGTTGAAGAAATACTGAACGAAATCTCATTACTCATCAACTGTCCTTGATATTGTACACAATATTTTTGATTTTGTCAAGTATAATTTAGCAAAAGATGCTGTGAAAAAAACCAACGTTTTTCACAGCACCTTTTCTTTTTTTACGGTGTCACCCTTTTTACGGTCCTAATTTACGAAATATACTCTAAGGGGTCAACGGGATTCCCGTTAACTGACATTTCAAAATGGAGATGTGTATCCTCTCCTATTTCAACAAGCGCTGAGCTTCCTACTGCACCAATTATACCACCTGAAGCTACGAAGCTTCCGATTTCGACCCCCTCAGGAAGCTCGCTTGAAAGATTTTTATAAACGGTCTTGAAGCCGTTTTCGTGCTCAATTTCAATCGTCGTACCCCAAAGTGCGTCGTCGGTTATATTACTGATTTTTCCTGCCTCTGCACTAACAACCGTTGAAGCGTCTGTCGTAAGGATATCAACACCCGTATGAGTTCTGTAATCGTTCATAGTCTGGCTGTAAACGAGCTCACTTCCTGAATAAGGCTTTGACACCTGTCCGTTTTCAACAGGCATTACAAAATTCAAAATCACAGGCACTTCCTCGCTGATTACAGGCTCGCTGACGGGCTTGTTTAACATTTCCTCAAAAAAGCTTACGTCGGGAGCATCTGCATTTTCCTCAAATACGAAATCGGTCTCCTTGACTATTTTATTCATATTTCTTATGGCAGAAAATACACCAATTCCACCAACAAGCAGCATACATATCGCAAGGGATATGTATATCCCCTTTTTTGTAAATCTTATTTGTTTTAATTTGTTAAGCATAATAAATAGTTCCTTTCATTTTCTTCAACTATATTTTTAACTTATAATTCAAGAACTATTCACTATTTATAAATTGTTTGAGCAAGATGCGTACCATTATAATATTTTTCGAGGATTTCGATGTATGAGCTTCCTTTTCGTGCCATAACGCAAGCTCCGTTTTGACTCAATCCCACTCCGTGACCAAAGCCAAAAACTCTGAAGGTTACACTATCATCCTTTTCAATTTCAAAAGAAGTGGAATTGAGTGAAAATACATCTCTGACCTGCCTTCCGTCTACAGTAAAGCCAACACTTTCATCGTAAACCGAAAGATATTTGCATCTCTCGTTCTCATTCTTGAAAACTTCAATTTTAAGAGTGTTAAAATCCACCCTTGGAAATCCGTTTTTTTCAAGCAATGAGTTAAACGTCTCTTCGTTATACGATACGCTTGAGCTATATGCGTCCTCCTCTCCCTCAACGCACTCGCCACCGGTAAGATAATCAAGTGTCTGAACGAACACGTTTTCGTTATTTTCTGTATATGGATAGCTGGAAGCGTGGTAGAGAGCGCAAATTATTTCACCGTTGAAAACCAAAACCTCTCCCTTGGTTTCGTCCACAGCCTCTCTCATTAAATCATACTTTTTCTCACCAAGCTCATTCCAGCATTCTTCTGCATCTGCTCTTGATAAGTACGCTTGCGATATGCTCGAATCTGCCACGACGTCATATTCCTTATTCATATTCTGCTCACACATATAAAGGGTATAACTCCTTGCAGCAACAGCAACAGCCTTGAGCGCCTCCATCGGTGCATCACTATACATTTCACCCGTCAGAACTCCTGTTATATATTCCTCTGTTTCAATACTCTCAATGCTATCGGTATCAGGAAAGTAAACTCTGATTGACTCCCTTCCTTCTACCGTTGAAAGCGCCTCTTCCTCTATACTCTCACTTACCGAGGCAAGCGCTTCTACCGAAAGGATTTCACTTGGTATTATCTCAAAGGTCTCGGCTTTTGTAGCCCTCATTCCGAGAACAAGCGAAAAATTAACTGCCAAAAAGAAGAGAAATACCGTAATATGCTTTTTTATTTTCATTTTACCTCCTAAAATTAACAACTTATATTTGACATTTGGAAATAATACGCTTATAATATATGTATACCAAATATTGACTGAAAGGAAGCACAGTATGCAGTCATCAACAAAAAACACTAAATTGATTTTTATAATCACTCTTGCATTAACTTTGATATTCGTGATATTCAGAAGTACGGTTATGCTGATGGGTTTTGATTTTGAGAGCAGGTTTTTCTCAAGCAATGCTCTTGCTACCTTTATGTATGCGATTGTGCTGATTGCATCAATTATTATTTACTTAATCTCAAGAAACGTCGAAGTAACCTATTCCGTATCCGAGTGGGATAAGCTTTTTGACACACTGTGTCTTATAACCTTTACTATAATCTCAATTGTAAAGCTGACGCAGGAAACACCCTTTATGCCGGTTGAAAGAGTGACGCTTGCTATTTCTCTCATGTTTAGTATTTTATCGGTAGTATATTACGTGCTTTCAATTTTTTCTAAAAGCGAATTTACAATCAGACTTTTTAACGTTGCACCGATTGTTTATCTGCTGTCCGAAACAATCTATTCCTTTGTTATTGTATCTGGCAAGGCTAATTCTTATTACCTTTTTGCCGACATTTTTTCAGTATTAATTCTCGGATATTACATTCTCAATAAAGCAAAAACATCGCTTGGTACGTCGGAGAATAAAAAGAAAACGTTCTTTGCAGTTTCGCTCGTATCTATTGTACTGATTTCCTTTTCGCTCTTCCCCGACCTGATTCTATTAATCAGTGGAAAAATGACGTTTGACGCAACCTATCTTTTAATTTCTACGCTTAAGCTCATATACGTAGTTTCAGGGCTTAAAAGCACTTATGAGGTTATAAAATGAAAATATTAATGGCTTTAATGGGACTTGAAATCGGAGGCGCTGAAACTCACGTTGTAGAGTTATCCAAAGCGCTGAAAAATAAAGGTCACGACATAACTGTTGCTTCTAACGGAGGCGTCTATCAAGCCGAGCTTGAAGCGTATGGCATCAAGCACGTAAAAGTGCCCCTTCACAGCAAAAAGCCCTGGCTTTTTATAAAAAGCTATTCAAGACTAAAAAAGCTTTTTGACACCGAGGACTACGACATAGTACACGCTCACGCAAGAATACCTGCTTATATCTGTGGTCTGCTTGCAAAAAAATATTCATTCAGATTTGTTACTACGGCGCATTGGGTATTCAAGATTACGCCACTCTGGAAAAAGCTTGCAAACTGGGGAGAAAAAACCATTGCCGTAAGCGACGATATAAAAGACTATCTCATCGAAAACTATTCCGTCTGGTCGGATAACATCAGCACGACCATCAACGGAATTGATACGCATAAATTCTCCAAGAACACAGATTGGTCGGACATCAAAGAAGAATTTGCTCTTTCAGACGACAAGTATAGAATTTTATACGTCAGCAGAATGGACGAGGACAGAAGTGCAGTTGCTTATATGGTAGCAGAAGCAATGCCCGAAATTTTGCGAATTCGCCCGAATGCCGAGCTAATTATCGTAGGTGACGGAAACGATTTTTCAAGACTCAAGGCTCACACCGACGAAATTAACAAAAAAATCGGTCACAATGCCATAATACTTACAGGTGCAAGAGTTGATATAAACAAGTTCGTTGCCTCTGCCGATGTCTTTGTCGGAGTTTCCCGTTCAGCGCTCGAAGCAATGGCTGTGGGTATTCCCGTTATAATTGCAGGCAATGAAGGATATATAGGCATATTTGATGAAACAAAATATCAAATTTCCTACGATACCAACTACTGCTGCAGAGGTTGTGAAGCATCTACCACAGAGATTGTTCAAAGAGATTTGCTCAAGCTTGCCACAATGAACAAAGACGAGCTTGAAAAAATTGCCGACTATAATAAAAAAGTCATTTACGAGCAGTATTCTGCCGACAGAATGGCTCAGGACTACCAGGATATGTACGACTCCTTCTCGCCCGTCAGACATTCTCAGACGTCAGATATTATCATAAATGGATATTACGGTTACAAAAACACAGGTGACGACGCTCTTCTTCAGGCAATGCTCGACAGTATAAAAAAAGAAAACCCAGACGCGCACATCACAGTTTTATCAGCTTCCCCAAAAGAAACTGCTTTAAGATACTCTGTTAACAGTATAAACAGATACAATCTTATAAAGGTTGTAAAGGCAATGAAAAAAGCGAAGTTATTCATCAGTGGTGGTGGAAGTCTTTTACAGGACGTAACGAGCACAAAATCGCTCGTATATTACACCGAAATGATAAAGCTTGCAAAACGCTCAGGTCTTAAAATTATGATATACGCCAATGGCTTTGGACCTATTAACAAGCAGAGCAACCTCGAACGTGTAAAAAAAGCGCTCTCCTCAGCCGATTATATATCTGTCAGAGAGCCTGCATCAAGAGAGGCAATTCTGTCACTTCTTCCCGAGCTCGACATAAAAATTTCTGCTGACCCTGCTTTCTCTCTCACCAAGGCAAACGAAAAGTGGTCGAGTAAGCTATGCGAAAAATTAGGCTTCACAGAAGATAAAAAATACTTTGCCGTTTCGGTAAGGGATTGGCAGTACAACGATAGCAAAATAGTTTCCACGCTCTCAGATTACTGTAGCCATATTCACAATCAATACGGATTTATTCCCGTCTTTATCACAATGCAAAGCTCCAAGGACATTTCTATCATAGGGAAAATCAGGGAAAGACTGAATTGCGAAGCTTTGACGGTCAACAATATTACTGCAAAAGAGCTTCTTTCGGTTATGGAAAGAATGAAATTTGCCGTAGGTATGAGACTGCATTTTCTTATATTCTCTGTCATTGCAGCAACTCCTTCAATAGGACTCTCATACGACCCCAAAATCAATGCTCTGCTCGAGTACATCGGACTGTCAAATCCTTTTGATACGAGCAACCTTTCGCTTGAAGAGCTGATTGGAAAAACAAGAGAGCTCATTGAGAACAGCGAAGAAATATCCACTCAGCTTAAGCTCATTTCATCAAAAATGAGTGAGATGAACAAGCTCGATGCAAAAATCACAAAAGAGCTCATAAGCTAACAAAAAACACACCTTTTGAATATACTGTAATAAAGTATATGAAAAGGTGTGATTTTTTATGGAATGTATTTATCTTAGCCCCTCGGTTCAGCAATTCAACGAATATAACGGTGGTGGCAACGAAGAGCAATATATGAATCTTGTTGCCGACAGCGTTGAAAAATACCTGACAGAATACGGAATTTGCTATACGAGAAATTCACCCGAAATGTCAGTCGGCGAAATTGTTAACGAATCAAATGCCTCGAACTATATACTACATCTGGCAATTCATTCAAATGCAGCAGGAGAAGGTCAGAGTGGCGAGGTTGTGGGCAGTGAGTCATACTACTTCCCAACAAGCGAAAAAGGAAGTCTGTTAGCCAACATAATTGTAGATAATATGAAATCGATTTATCCGTACCCCGACAAGGTAAGTACAAAAACCTCAAAAAGCTTTGCAGAGCTAAGACGCACAAAAGCACCTTCGGTTTTAGTTGAAGTTGCATATCACGATAATCCCGACGATGCCGAATGGATAAGACAAAACACAGATGAAATCGGCAGAATTCTCGCACTTTCTGTTAAGGAATATATAGACGAAACCGAAAAATGCCCAACACAAAGTATGGCGGAAGTAGTAACTATGGGAGGAAATCTCAATCTCAGAAGTGAAGCGAACATCAATTCGAATATCATTGCCAAAATCCCCAATGGAGCGAAGGTTGAAATCCTTGACTGTGTTGGAAGATGGTACAAAATAAGATACCAGAATAACGAAGGATATGCGTACAAGCTTTATATATCAGCATAAGAATTACGTGGCTGTAAAAACAGAGTTTTTACAGCCACGTATCTTAATTAAAAATAATCTTCTTTCTGCATACCGAATAGAATTCTATTGCTTCGTTTATTACTTCATTTTTTCTAATTCCCGTTATTACAAGCTCAGGATTGAGATAATTATTCTGCTCGGCAGAAAGCAAAAGCCCAAGCTTTATAAAGCTATCCTTTTGTTCAATAGTAAAATCTCTGACAAGGGGCCTGACGTCAACGTCTCTGTCACCTGCCTTGGATTTTTTGAAAACCACTATTGGCGAATTAAGTGCTAAGGAAATAACCTGCGTCATATCCTCGCTCGTTTTCAGGTCTATATCCACCTCGTAAAGTGCTGACTTAATCTCGGTGAACTGCCTTGATGGGTAATATGCATCTACAAAATCAAGACCCTTTGGAAGATTTGGAAGGATTGCCTCTTTGAATTCCTCGGGAGTATACAAAGGCACGTTGGGGCGCGCTTCGTCCATAACCATATACACGTCAAGAAGCTCGCACTCGCTCTCACAGCCAACGCTAAGAGGAAGTCCAAAAACCATCTTTGGATGTGGATTGAAGCCCTGTGTGTATCTGATAGGAATATGACTCCTTTTAATAATTCTTGCTATTGCACGCTGAAGGTCAAGATGCGATATGTATTTAAGTCCACCTTTTTTAGTAAAGACAAAACGAATAACGTTCTTGTTTTCCATTATTTATTCACCTTCTTTACATTACAGCCAAATGCACCACAAGCCGAGCATTTCTCACGACAATTTGGTGTAATTATACCCTCTCTGGATTTTTTACTCTCTCTTATTAAAAACTCCTTAGTGACACCAATATCGATAATATCCCAAGGAAGAATTTCATCGTAATCCATTTTTCTGTTTGCGTAAAACTCGGGAGAAATACCCGTGTTTTCAAAGGCTTGCAGCCATCTATCATAACTGAAATGCTCACTCCAGGCATCAAATTTCTGCCCGAGTCTATATGCCTCGACAATAGATTTTGAAAGACGTCTGTCGCCCTTGGCAAGCACTGCCTCGATATAGCTGACCTTTGCATCGTGCCACGTGTAGTTTACCTTCTTGGTGCGAATACTGTCCTTCAAAAGCATCTGTTTTCTTTTCAACTCCTCGATGCTATCCTGCGCTTCCCATTGAAACGGAGTAAAAGGCTTGGGCACAAAGCAAGAAACGCTGATATTTACCGTAACTCCCTTGCCCTTTGGCTTTGTGGGGAGCTCGTAAAATATATTTACAACCTTTTGTGAAAGGTCTGCAATTGCTACGATATCCTCATCGGTTTCGGTCGGCAAGCCCGACATAAAATATAGCTTAACAGACGTTTTACCTTCGGAAAACGCCCAGCTAACAGAACGGAACAGGTCGTCCTCTGTAACACCCTTGTTAATGACGTCGCGAAGTCTTTGTGTACCTGCCTCTACTGCAAATGTAAGACCCGATTTCCTAAGGCTCATTACCTTATCCATAAGCTCTTTGGTAAAGCTATCGAGTCTGAGTGAGGGCAAGGACAGATTGATTTTCTCATCGTTTGTCCATGACAAAAGCTTATCGGTCAATTCAGGAAGCGCCGTATAATCACTTGAGCTAAGCGAAGAAATAGAGATTTCCTCGTAGCCACAGTTCTTAATGGTTTCCTTGGTCATTTCATTTAATACGTCTGCGCTGCGCTCTCTCACAGGTCGGTAAATCATTCCTGCCTGACAGAAACGGCATCCTCTGATACAGCCTCTGAAAATTTCTACGGTTGCTCTGTCGTGTACGGTCTCGATATACGGAATTATCTGTTGATTAGGATAATGAGCATCGTCAAGGTTTTCTACTATTCTTTTCTTGATTTTATGTGGCGCACCCTCTGCAACATCAATTTTTGCAATTCTGCCATCGTCAGCGTAAACAAAGTTGTAAAGCGAAGGCACGTAAAAGCCCTCAAGCTCGGTTGCAACACGATAAAGAGTCTCTTTTTTCGTGAGCTTCTTTTTCTTACACTCAATCAAAAGCTGTGCAAGCTCGACGAGAGCCTCTTCGCCCTCTCCTATTGAAAGAATATCAAAAAATTCGCAAAAAGGCTCTGAATTATAAGTGCAAGGACCACCACCAAGAACTATAGGATAGCTGTCATCTCGCTCGCCGGCGTAAAAAGGAATTCCTGCCATATCGAGCATATACAAGATGTTTGTGAGAAGTCCCTCGTACTGAACCGTCATTGCAAAAACGTCAAAGTCCAGAATGCTGTCTCCACTCTCAAGAGCAAAGAGAGGAATGTTATTTTCTTTCATCTTCTCTGCCATATCAAGTGCAGGAGCAAAGGTTCTCTCACACCATACTTTTTCCATATTGTTCAGACAAGAATAAAGAATTTTCATACCAAGATTAGACATACCGATTTCATACAAATCGGGAAATCCAAAAGCAATTCTTAAATCAAGCGAGTCTTTATCCTTTATAGTCTCGCCCTGCTCGCCACCCGTATATCTGCCGGGCTTTTCAACTTCCTTCAAGAAGCGTTCTATATCCTTGCGTATCATCTTTCTTCCTTTCCAAAAATCCTTTTAAGATATTCTCCCGTAAAGGAGTTGGGGTTTTCGGCAACCTGCTCGGGTGTTCCGGTTGCAATTATCGTGCCACCCTTATCTCCACCCTCGGGTCCAATGTCTATTATATAGTCAGCCGTCTTGATTAAATCAAGATTATGTTCGATAACAAGCACGGTATTACCTGCATCAACAAGTCTTTGAAGTACCTTTACAAGCATCTTCACATCAGCTGAATGAAGTCCTGTGGTAGGCTCGTCAAGCACATAAAGAGTATTGCCTGTGCTAAGCTTGGAAAGCTCTGTTGCAAGCTTGACTCTTTGCGCTTCACCGCCTGAGAGGGTAGTGGCGCTTTGACCGATTTTAACATATCCCAAGCCAACGTCATAAATGGTTTTGAGCTTTCTGTGAATTTTCGGCACGAATTGAAAG
>JAZNRH010000122.1:0-10128 GCA_045590615.1 Eubacteriales bacterium | reverse complement strand
ACAGTAAATTATCTTCTATTTACATTTGCAACTATGATTGTATGCAAGGCGACTGTATGGGTGTATAGAAAATTAAAAAAATAATAATAAAAGGCAAATCCGAACCATTCTCTTTTGAGAAAATAGTTCGGATTTGTTTCGTTTGGTGACGCGATGCTGATACGATAAAAGACTTATCGTATCAGCAGGAAAAAGGTAATAGGTAAGAGTGAAGAAGTAATGAAGATTTTCGCCACGGCGAAAATCAACCGAACTTATTCACTATTCACTTTTACTTCTTACTTCCCGTACACATCGGTGACCCGTACGGGAATCGACGGTGAACGCAGTTCACCTGTTCACTCGGGCATAGCTCTCGTGCATCCTCCTAAAAACAGTCCACAGGACTGTTTTTTACGGAGTATCCTACGACTCGCTTCGCTCCCTGTACGGCTTGAACTTTTGCTCTTTTCGTTTCTCTTCAAGGCAAAAGTTCCCCACACGCTCACGGGTTCGATTCCCGAGATTATTATATAAACAAAAAAACAGATACGCAAGTATCTGTTTTTTGTTTGGTGACCCGTACGGGAATCGAACCCATGTTACAGCCGTGAAAGGGCCGTGTCTTAACCGCTTGACCAACGGGCCATATATGATGAAGCGGAAATGGTAGCGGAAGTCGGACTTGAACCAACGACCTGTCGGGTATGAACCGAATGCTCTAGCCAACTGAGCTATTCCGCCAAATTGTTACTCCTGAAAGAGTGCTTGTATATAATATCACAGGTTATTTGATTTGTCAAGACTTTTTGAAAAAATATTTTACTAATATTATTTTTTGTGTTTACTATTTGTGTTGACAAAGTAATTTGATTGTGCTATGATTACACACGTAAATTTTTGTTTTCAGGAGCTTGCTTTGACTAATCGACTTTTCTTTTTTGCTAAAAAGAATATTGTTATGGTGGTTGCGTTTTTTGCAGCCGTTATTACCGGCATAATAGTGCCTCCCGACAGGGAATATCTTGAATATTTCGACTTTAAGACGCTGACCTGCCTTTTTTGCGTATTGGCAGTTGTTTGCGCGTTGAGAAATATTCGTTTCTTTTATATGCTGGCAAGGAAGGTTGTTAAATGCTTTAAGACGACCAGAATGAGTATTCTTGCTCTCGTTTACATAACCTTTATCGGTTCGATGCTTATTGCCAACGATATGGCGCTTTTGACTTTTTTGCCACTTGGATATTTTGTGCTTACCTCGACGGGTAAGGAAAAATATATGGCGCTTACCTTCATTATGCAAAATATTGCAGCAAATCTCGGAGGTATGCTTACACCTTTTGGAAATCCACAAAACCTTTATTTATATACCAAGTTCAACATTCCCACGTCGGAATTTATGCAGATAATGGCGTTGCCGTTTGGCATTGCAACTACCCTGATTACCTTGTGCTGTCTTTTTGTTAAGCCCGAGCCACTTGAAATTGCCGACAAAGAGGTAAGACTCCCGACGGTGCGAACAATTATTTATCTTGTTTTGTTTGCGCTGGCAATAGCGATTGTTTTCAGAGGAATACCCTATCAGGTCGGATTGATTGTAATTCCTTTATTTTTGCTCGTGATGGATATAGATGCTCTCAAAAAGGTAGATTACCCCTTGCTTTTGACCTTCGTGTTTTTCTTTATATTCTCGGGAAACATGGCAAGAATTGATATTGTCAGAGAGATTATGTCGTATTTTCTTGAAAAAGATACACTCATCTTCAGCACGCTTTCCTGTCAGCTTATAAGCAATGTGCCCTCGGCAATTTTGTTGTCTCAATTTACGGAGAATTACAGAGAGCTCCTGATAGGAGTTAATATTGGTGGAGTGGGTACTCTTATAGCCTCTCTTGCCAGCCTTATAACCTTCAGGGAGTATACAAAAAATAATCCGAAAAAGACAAGATACTATATATTGTTGTTCTCGGCTTTCAATTTTGCTTTCCTTATTATATTAACCTTAATTATGCATTTTATTAACTTTTGAAAATATCTTGAATTAACGCAAAAAATGTGATAAAATATGAATATGCAAATCAGGACAAGTAAATCTTGTCCTTTTTGGTGTTTGGAGGAATAATGAATATTATACTTGATGCTCTGAAAAGAGACAGTGATTATAAAAAGCTGATTTCTGCCTTGAAGCTTAAGGGCACGTATCTTGTGTCGGGCGCGTGTGAATCGGTTAACTCTGTTATGCTCGCTTCAATGTTCGAGGATACGGGTCGAAAAACGGTGGCGCTTTTCTCTGACGAAAGGGAAGCCAATAACGTTTCGGCAGAGCTGAAAAGCTTTGGGATAAGAAGCGTTTTTCTTCCACCCAGAGATATATTCTTCGGCAAGGTTGAAGCAAGAGGCAGAGAGTTTGATTACGTGAGACTTACGGCGTTAGCTCAGGTTGCCAAGGGTGATTGGGACGTCGTTGTTACTACGGCAGAGGCGTTTTGCCAGACCTCAATCCCTCACGGTGTTTTGTCAAGTCCTGCAGTCGAGCTGACTCCGGGTATGGTTATTGATATTGACAAGCTATGTGGATATTTTGTGGGGCTCGGCTATAAAAGATGCGAGCTTGTTGACGGAAAGGGACAGTTTTCAAAGAGGGGTGGAATAGTTGATATATACCCTTCGCATGTCGATTTCCCGTTAAGAATTGAATTTTTCGGTGACGAAATAGATACCGTTTCTGCCTTTGACGTTATGACACAGCGCAGAATTGATACGCTTAAAAGAATTTCTATTCTGCCTGCAGTTGAAATCTATGCCGACGAAGATGCCAAGGTGAGATTGGGCGAAACCTTTGATAAGCTATCACGTGTTGAAAAGAGGACCGACGTCAAGGCGGCTCTTATTGAACAGAAGGAAAAGCTTGAAAATACGGGGAATCTTGATTTTGAGCTTTATGCCGATATAATATATAAAAAGCCCGAAACCTTTGCAGATTATCTCGACGACGATTGTGTTGTCTGCCTTTTTGAAACGCCAAAGCTTCGTGAAAGACTTGATTCGAGCTGTAAATTGGTTGAGGAGGCAGTCGAGGGTCTGTACGAAACGAGGCTTGAGCTTTGTGCAATCGGTTCTGCAATCGGTCAGAAGGGATACGCTTATCTTAAAGACGCAATAGATAAAAAAACTACGATTGTTTTTAATAGCTTTGTAACGGGCGAGGAGTTCAGATACAAAGATATATTTCAGCTTGCCTGCCGAAAGACGGTTTCGATGGCTCAGAATGCAGAGCTTTTTTTCGATGACGTTGAGAGCTTTGCTGGCAGAGGCTTTAGAATTGCAATTCTCAGCGCAAATACCATTTCGGCAAAAAATCTTGTTGAGTCTCTTATCTCACGTTCTGTTAATGCTCATATAGCAAAGCACGACGACGAGTGGGTTGACGGAAGCGTAGCTGTAATTTCGGTTATGTCGCAGGATAAAAATATTATTGCGCTCAAGGACGGCTTTGAGCTTGTAAGAAGCAACTTCGTATTGCTCACCGACCAGATTGGAAGGGCAGAGGAGAGGGCGTCAAGACGCCACAGAGTTAAATACAAGAGCTCGTCCAAGGAACGAATAATGTCTTATAACGACCTTGAGGTCGGAGACTACGTGGTTCATATCAATCACGGAATAGGCATATACAACGGAATAAAGAGTATGCTCGTCGATAACGTTCAAAAGGATTATCTTGTTATAAAATACGCAGCCGACGACGTGCTTTATTTACCGTGTAACAATCTTGACTCACTTTCAAAATATATCGGTGGTGGGGCAGAAGGAAGCGTAAAGCTTAACCGTCTTGGCTCGCCTGAATGGAAAAAGGCTAAAAGCAAGGCAAAGGCTGCTGCAAGCGACATAGCCAAGGAATTGATAAAGCTGTATGCCCAAAGACGTGAAGTAAAAGGACACGCTTTTTCTCCCGATACCCCCTGGCAAGCTGAGTTTGAGGGGACGTTTGAGTACGATGAAACCGACGGACAGCTTCGCGCCGTTGAGGAAATCAAGCACGATATGGAGAGTGAAGTTCCAATGGACAGACTCTTGTGTGGAGACGTAGGCTTTGGAAAAACCGAGGTTGCACTGAGAGGCTTGTTCAAGTGCGTTATGGATTCAATGCAGGCAGCAGTGCTCGCTCCTACAACAGTTTTGGCATGGCAGCATTACAATACGATTTTGTCAAGATTCAGAGGCTTTCCCGTAAAGGTTGCCCTGCTGTCAAGGTTTTCTACTCCAAAGGAGATAAAGCAGGCTCTGGAGGGTATCAAGGAAGGCACTGTTGATATAGTAGTAGGCACTCACAGACTTTTGCAAAAGGACGTTGAGTTCAAGAGACTCGGTTTTCTCGTTGTTGATGAGGAGCAGCGCTTTGGCGTTACTCACAAGGAAAAGCTTAAGGAGCTTGCAAAGGGAGTTGACGTGTTGACTCTTACTGCTACACCCATTCCGAGAACGCTGAATATGGCGCTGAGTGGAATAAGGGATATGTCCCTTCTCGAAGAAGCGCCCGGTGACAGATTTCCGGTACAGACCTATATAATGGAATTTGACGAAGCGACGGTGTACGAGGCAATCCGACGAGAGGTAAGGCGAGGTGGACAGGTCTTTTACCTTATTAATAATACAGAGCTTCTTGAGGGCAGAGCCACGAGAATTATGAATAACGTCGATGGCGTTACGGTTGCGACTGCCCACGGACACATGGACAGAGATGAGCTTTCTGAAATATGGAGAGATATGTACGACGGGAAAATTGACGTTCTCGTATGTACAACGATAATCGAGACGGGAGTTGACGTTCCGAATGCGAATACCCTCATTATTGAGGATGCCGACCACTATGGCTTGAGTCAGCTTCATCAGCTTAGAGGAAGGGTAGGAAGAAGCTCGCGTAAGGCGTGGGCATATCTGACCTACCGTAAAAATAAGGTGCTTACAGAGATTGCCGAAAAGCGACTTTCGGCAATTAAGGAGTATACCGAGTTTGGCTCGGGATTTAAGATAGCTATGCGCGACCTCGAAATAAGGGGCGCAGGAAACCTGCTCGGTTCTGAACAGCACGGACATATGGACAGTGTCGGATATGACTTGTATATCAGAATGCTCGACGAGGCAATGAAGCTCGAAAAGGGAGAAGAGGTTGAAAGCTCTACCGATGACATTGATACTGTGGTAGACCTTTCGGTTGACGCCTTTATTCCCAAAAGCTACGTTACCTCCGAAAAGCTCAGAATTGACATATACAAAAAGATTGCCGAGCTTCAGAGTGAGGACGACGTGTTTGAGCTGACCGACGAGCTTATTGACAGATTCGGCGAGCCGAGCAAGTCGGTTATGAACTTGATTAAAATATCACAGCTTCGTCACGCGCTCTCTAAGCTTGGCGTGACCAAGGTGGTACAAAACGAAGAAACGGTTTATATTTATACCGACGTAGAGCATTTGCGTCCTTGCGAAGCTTTGTGTATGCTCTGGCAGAATAAGCTGACCTTCCGTTCGTCAGCCAAGCCCTATTTCCTGATGAAGAGTGACAAGAAAAAGGTTTTGGAGGATTTGGAGCTTTTTGCCTCGGAGTATGCAGAGGTAATAAGGCGTTTTGAGGAAAGCAGTAGTAAAATAATTTTGAAATAATGTAGAAAAGTTAACATTTATGTAGTAGAATTTAGAAAACGCTGAAAGGATAAGGCTATGAAAAAAAGAATCGTATTATGCTTGCTCTTGTGCTGTTGTATGCTTTTTGCATCCTGCTCGTCAAAAAAGAGTGAGATTGTAATGTCCTACGGAGACGCATCAATAGACGAGAACACGTATTTTTATGAGCTTGCTATGATGAAGTCTCAGCTTCTTCAGGAGTATTCGGGAGCGACCACCGATATACCTGCACTTTGGATGCAGTCGATTGGAGATGGGGTGACCTTTGACGATTACTCGTATCTTGAGTGTCAGGTCAATATCAAAACTGTGCTTTATTTTGCAGATTACGCTTTGCAACACGACGGTGCTCTGACCAAGGAGGAAGAGAAGACCGTGAGGGCTCAGGTTGACGATATCGTTGAACAGTTCGGCTCAAAGGCGGCACTCAATAAATATCTTGAAAATTATGCAATGACCTATGATATGCTCATTGACTATTACGAGCTTTATGCTTTGTATAACAAAGGAATTTCTCTTGCGTACGCTGTAGGTGGAGACCACGAAATACCCATTGAGGATGCAGAGAAATATTACAGAAATAATTTCGTTACCGTAAAGCATATTGCAATAGGAACAGAGTTTGCAGGAACAGACGAGGACGGAAATTATATTTACTATACCGAGGAAGAAAAGGAAGCTAAGAGGCAGCTTATAGACCAGATAATTACTGCGCTTGAAAATGGTGGGGATTTTGATAAGCTTCTTGAATTGAGCGAGGACGGCTTTGCCAAAACGTATCCCGACGGTTACACCATAACCAAGGGTGTACTTGGCAAAGAGATGCTTGGATACGAGAACGTTGCGTTTGCGCTTGAAGAAGGAGAATGGGATACCTTTGAGCTTGAAGGAACGAGCTTTTATATAATCAAGAAAGAGCCCCTGCTCGAGTCGGATTTCAGAAATTGTTACACCAATATAATGTCCAATCTTCTGAAGGCGAGTATGGTGCAGGTCGTACTTGATAAGAATGAGGAGTTTTACGTAGACGAGGAAATCGTTGACAGATATAATATGGCAATGATTCCACCACTCGGTTAAAGGAGAAAGAATATGAAAAGAATTATAGCAATATTGCTTGTAATCGCAACGGTTTTTGCATTTGTATCGTGCGCTGAAAACGAGGAGACGGCAAGCTATGCAATAAAGGCAGGCGACACAGAGATTTCCTTGGCTGCATATTATTCACAGCTTTTGACTTCTAAAAACGAGTTTCTTATAAACTATATCGGCGCAAGCACCGACAATCCTGCTATATGGACTCAGGATTCCCCTTCGGGAAATAACGAGAGCGTTGGAGATACCATAACCAGAATGACCATCGAGGATATGGTTCAGTTTGCGTGGGTTGTTGAGTATGCCAGAGATAACGGTGCAACGCTGAGTGATGAGGATATGGAAAAGCTTGCCGAGGGCGTTAAGTCGATGAAGGAAAGGTTTGAAAGCGAGGAGGAGTATCAGGAGTATCTGACAACTCTGAAGTTTGACCAGGAGGGAATAGAGGAATACCTCAAGCTCACCCTTTTGTACGATAAGGGCTTCCATCTTCTTATAGGAGAAAACGGACTTTATGCAGTTGAAGAGAGCGAGTACGACGATTTTTATAATAATAATTTTTATACCGTAAAGCATATTTTCATAAACAACGTGTCTAAGGAGACCGAGGACGGTGAAGCTGTAGAGCTTACCGAGGACGAAAAGAAGGAAAAGGAAGAAAAAGCAGAACAGATTTATTCCGATTTGACGGAAGGCGCTTCCTTTGATACTCTTTATATGCTTGGCGAGGACAATATGGCAGGCCTTTATCCCGACGGAATGACGTATACCGACGGAATGATTGGTGATACAAATTACGAGGATGCCGTAAAGGCTCTTGAAATCGGAGAGTATACCAAGGTTGAGGGTTACTACGGTGGAATTTATATAGTTATGCGCGTGCCTCTTTCACAGACCGACAGAGAAGAGTACGACACCTACATTCGTACGGCAGTACATTCGGACTTGCAGGAAAAGATTTATGCCGACCACAAGGACGAGGTAATTGTAAATTACGATTTGATAAACGAGTATAATATAGTAGACGTGCCGATTATGTCGTAACTGTATATCAGCATCAAATTAATCTAAAAAATGAAAGAGCATTTTTGTTAAAAAAGAAGCAAAAATGCTCTTTTTCCATTTTTTGAAAGTTTTTTGAAAAAGGTATTGACAATTACTTGACTAAGTGCTAAAATAATATACTGCATTAGAATTGCAAAGTATGCCCTTTTATAGCCGTAGGCTTTTTACAGCTAAAAGCTCAGGGACGGATTTTGCATAGTATTAAGCACCATTTTGCGACGACGTCGCCGGAATAAAAAGAAATGGAGTGTGATTTGTTTTATATGGCTGTAGAACTCAACGAAAGAGAACTGAAGTCAGCGGGCTTGAAGAAGAAGCAGCTCGGTAGAAACATCAGAATGAGTTTCTCAAAAATCGATGAAGCAATTGATATGCCCAATCTCATCGAGGTTCAGAAGAACTCGTACGAGTGGTTTATCAAGGAAGGACTTATGGAGGTGCTTCGTGACGTCTCCCCGATTGTAGACTATTCGGGAACGTTGTACATTGATTTTGTTGACTTTACTATCGACAACAATCCCAAGTATCCTGTGGAAGAATGTAAAGAGCGTGACGTAAATTACGCTTGTCCCCTTAAGGTAAATGTTCGACTGACCAATAAAGCAACAGGAGAAATTAAGGAATCTGTAGTGTATATGGGTGATTTCCCTGTTATGACCGATAACGGTACCTTTGTCATCAACGGTGCCGAGCGTGTTATCGTATCTCAGATTGTCCGTTCTCCCGGTATCTATTACAACGTTGAAGTTGATAAGATGGATAAGAAGCTCTATTCGGCTACGGTTATTCCTTACAGAGGAGCGTGGCTCGAGTATGAGACAGACGTCAACGATATATTCTACGTAAGAATAGACAAGAACCGTAAGCTTCCCGTTACTATTCTTATTCGTGCTCTTGCAAGGGAATTCAGTGAAACTGAGGACGTTCTTGCACTCTTTGGAAACGATAAAGTAATTAAGGATACACTTGCAAAGGACCTTATTGACGAAACTGTAAACCGTATTAAGTCCGAGGGTAAGAATACCTCTGCTTACGATGAGGCTCTCAAGGAGATTTACCGTAAGCTTCGTCCCGGCGACCCACCTCTTGTGGAGAGTGCTGAGAACCTGCTCAATTCACTTTTCTTTGATGCAAAGAAATATGATATTTCGGCAGTAGGACGTTATAAATTTAATAAGAAGCTTGCTATTTCACGTCGTGTTGCAGGCAGAGTTCTTTCAAGAGATGCAGTTGACCCATTCACAGGCGAAATCATCTTTGAGAAGGGCGAAAAGCTCGACCGTGCAAAAGGCGAAAAGATGGAATGGGCAGGCGTTACAGAGGTTTGGGTAGAGAGTGAGAAGGAAGGCGAGGAAATCAAGGTATTCTCCAACGGAATGGTACACCTTGATAATATTCTTCCTTACTATAAGAAGCTCGGCATTGACGAAATGGTTGACAGAGCTACTCTTATGGAAATTCTCGAAGAGGCAGATGGTGAAGAGGCAGTAACCGAGGCCATTGCACGCCGTCGAGACGAGCTTATTCCCAAGCACGTTACACGCGCAGATATTCTTGCGTCAATAAACTATCTCGTATGTCTTTATCATGATATTGGCACCAAGGACGATATAGACCACCTTGGTAACAGAAGACTTCGTTCAGTAGGCGAGCTTCTTCAGAACCAGATGAGAATAGGCTTTATGAGAATGGATAAGATTGTCAAGGAGAGAATGACCATTCAGGATATGGATTCTGTAACTCCTCAGGCTCTTATCAATATAAGACCCGTAGTATCGGCAATCAAGGACTTCTTTGGTTCATCACCCCTTTCACAGTTTATGGACCAGGGTAACCCCCTTGGTGAGCTTACTCACAAGAGAAGACTTTCAGCGCTCGGTCCCGGTGGTCTTTCAAGAGACAGAGCGTCCTTCGACGTTCGAGACGTTCACTATACTCAGTATGGTAGAATGTGTCCTATAGAAACCCCTGAAGGTCCTAATATCGGTCTTATATCGTATCTTTCGACCTTTGCCCGTATCAGTCATTTTGGCTTTATCGAAGCTCCTTACCGTAAAGTAGATAAGGAAACGGGTGTGGTAACCAAGGAGGTTGACTACCTCACAGCCGATCAGGAGGACGAGTTTATCGTTGCTCAGGCAAACGAGCCACTTGATGAAAACGGAAAGTTTATAAATAAGAAGGTTACAGCCCGTCAGAGAGAGGAAATCGTAGTTGTTGATGCCGAAGACATCGACTATATGGACGTATCTCCCAAGATGCTGGTATCCGTTTCCGCTTCTCACATTCCCTTCCTGGAAAACGACGACA
>JAZNRH010000121.1:0-7022 GCA_045590615.1 Eubacteriales bacterium | reverse complement strand
GTCCGCAAAGGCAACCAGTTCTTCGATGCCGTCCAATTCACCGCGCTTACGCAATGCGCCGGTCCAGGCAAAGATGGTGGCAACAGAGTTGGTGGAGGTCTCCTCACCCTTGAGATACTTGTAATAGTGGCGTGTAACCGTACCGTGCGCTGCCTCATATTCGTATTTACCGTCTGGCGAAACGAGTACAGACGTCATCATCGCAAGTGAGCCGAAGGCCGTTGATACCATATCACTCATAACGTCACCGTCATAGTTTTTACATGCCCAGATATAGCCACCCTCACTTCTTATAACACGGGCAACGGCATCGTCTATAAGTGTGTAGAAGTATTCTATTCCAAGCTCCTCAAACTTTGCCTTGTATTCTTTCTCGTAAATTTCCTGGAACAAAAGCTTGAAGGTCTGGTCATATTTCTTTGAAATAGTGTCCTTGGTCGAGAACCAAAGGTCCTGCTTTGTGTCAATGGCGTACTTGAAACAGGAGTGCGCAAACGAAACAATTGACGAATCCTTATTGTACTGACCCTGAAGAACTCCTGCTCCTTCAAAATCGTAAATTGTCTCACGTGTTTTCTTGCCGTCCTTTGTAGTGAAAACAAGCTCAGCCTTGCCTTCGCCTTCAATTCTCATTTCGGACGCCTTGTACACATCACCGTAAGCGTGACGGGCAATTGTTATGGGCTTTTTCCAATTCTTTACAACGGGCTTGATTGAGTCAATCGTAATCGGAGCGCGAAAAACAGTTCCGTCAAGAATAGCTCTTATCGTGCCGTTGGGGCTTTTCCACATTTCTGTGAGATTGTATTCTTCAACTCTTTGCTTGTTGGGAGTAATCGTTGCACATTTTACAGCAACACCGTATTTTTGAGTAGCATAGGCAGAATCAAAGGTTACCTTGTCTTTAGTCTTTTCTCTTTCGGGAAGACCAAGGTCATAGTATTCTGTCTTGAGGTCAACGAAGGGGAGTATAAGCTCATCCTTTATCATCTTCCATAGAATTCTCGTCATTTCGTCGCCGTCCATCTCAACGAGAGGAGTCAGCATTTTAATTTTTTTCATATTTTTATCTCCTTTTATTCGCCCTTGGTGTACTTGAGAAGCCCACCTGCAAGAAGCATATCCTGTTGACGCTTTGAGAAATCACAAATAAGCTCAAAGCTTTCACCTGTGGTTTTGTTTTTAAGTGTAGCGTTACCAATCTTAATTGCCTCAAAAAGACCCGTTATTTCAAGCTCGTCACCCTGTGAAAGCTTGTCGTAGTCATCAGCGTTTTTGAACGTAAGAGGGATAATACCTGCGTTAATAAGATTGGCAGCATGGATTCTCGCAAAGCTCTTGGCAATTACAGCCTTGACTCCAAGGTAAAGAGGAACAAGAGCTGCGTGCTCGCGTGACGAACCCTGACCGTAGTTAGAGCCACCTACAACGATCGACTTGCCCGAGGCAAGCGCTCTTTCGGGGAAGGTCTCATCACATACATCAAAGCAGAACTTTGAAAGATAAGGAATATTTGAACGGTAGGGAAGAATTTTCGCGCCTGCAGGCATAATGTGGTCGGTAGTGATATTGTCACCAACCTTGAGTGTAAGAGGCGCTGTAAGTGTGTCGGTAAGAGGGGAAGCCTCGGGGAAGGGCTTGATGTTAGGACCACGAAGCACCTCAACCTCGTCAGCCTCAGATTCGGTTGCAGGCATAATAACTGCACTGTCATTGATCTTGAACTTGTCAGGCATTGTGATTTCGGGACAGTCACCCAGCGTTCTCGGGTCGGTAATATAGCCTGTAAGAGCAGATGCTGCAGCTACTTCGGGTGAAACGAGATATACCTGACCGTCACGAGTACCACTGCGTCCTTCAAAGTTACGGTTGAAGGTTCTCAGAGAAACACCGGCAGAGTTGGGCGAGAAGCCCATTCCGATACAAGGACCACAAGCACATTCGAGCACTCTTGCACCCGATGCGATAATGTCGCTGAGTGCGCCACAGTCGGCAAGCATAGTAAGAACCTGCTTTGAGCCGGGTGAAACCGAGAGACTGACACTCGGGTCAATGGTCTTGCCCTTGAGAATAGCGGCAACCTTGAGCATATCTGCAAGCGACGAGTTCGTGCACGAGCCGATACAAACCTGGTCAACCTTGACGTCGGAGAGCTCCTCGGCACTCTTGATGTTGTCGGGAGAGTGAGGACAAGCAAGTAAAGGCTTAAGCTCGGAAAGGTTTATATCAATAATTCTGTCGTATACTGCATCGGGGTCGGAAGAAAGGGGAGTGTAATCCTCTCCACGTCCCTGACTTTCAAGAAAAGCCTTGGTAACCTCGTCTGAGGGGAAGATAGAGGTAGTAGCTCCAAGCTCTGTACCCATATTGGTAATAGTAGCTCTTTGAGGAACACTCAGTGTGGCAACACCCTCGCCACCCCATTCGATAATATAGCCAACGCCACCCTTAACCGAGAGAATTCTCAGTATTTCAAGGCTGACGTCCTTGGCACTTACCCAAGGGCGAAGCTTACCCGTGAGATTGACCTTAAGCATCTTGGGCATCGTTATGTAGTATGCGCCACCACCCATCGCAACGGCAACGTCCATACCACCTGCACCCATTGCAAGCATACCGATACCACCACCCGTCGGAGTGTGGCTGTCTGAGCCAATCAGAGTCTTACCCGGCTTGCCGAAGCGCTCGAGGTGTACCTGATGGCAGATACCGTTACCCGGTCTTGAAAAACGAATACCGTACTTCTTTGCAACCGATTGAATGTATCTGTGGTCATCGGCATTCTCGAAGCCCGATTGAAGCGTGTTGTGGTCGATATAAGCAACCGAAAGCTCGGTTCTTACTCTCTTTATTCCTATTGATTCAAACTCAAGATACGCCATCGTACCCGTTGCATCCTGGGTGAGAGTCTGGTCTATTCTCAGCGCAATTTCGTTGCCTGCCACCATTTCGCCTTCAACGAGATGCGCCTTGATGATTTTCTGAGCTATTGTAAGTCCCATTTCACTTTTCCTCCCTGTACTTTATAACAAGCTCTTCCAATTCTTCTGTACTGATAACCGTCTGTCTGCCCTTCTCGTACTGCTTGTCAACCCATTCCTTGATATAAGCGACGATATCGTCCTTCTTTGCAATCGCATTCTCACCCTTGAGATTGTAGTGAGCGTTGAGCCAATAAGCAATCCCTGCAAGACCCGAGGTACTGCTTATCTGTACCATAGCAGGTCTGTTGAGCAGAGTCGCCGTGTCAAAAATGTTGTAGATTTCCTCGTCCTTCATAAGTCCGTCAGCGTGAATTCCGGCTCTCGTCGAGTTGAAGTTCTCACCAACGAAGGGCGTCATAGGATTGATTTTATATCCGATGTCCTTTTCAAAGAAATATGCAATATCCGTAATTGCAGTTGTGTCCATTCCGTCAAGAGTACCACGAAGAGAAGCGTACTCCATAACCATTGCTTCAAGGGGCACGTTACCCGTTCTCTCACCAATTCCGAGGAGCGAGCAGTTTACACCACACGCACCGTAGAGCCATGCACTCGAAGCGTTGGCAACACCCTTGTAAAAGTCATTGTGTCCGTGCCATTCAATCATTTCACTCGGTACGTCGGCATAGTGCTGTAAGCCGTAGATGATACCCGGTACGCTTCGGGGGATAGCAACCTCGGTGAAGGGAACACCGTAGCCCATAGTGTCGCAGGCACGGATTTTAATCGGAATACCTGCTTCCTGTGACATCTCCTGAAGCTCGGAAACAAAGGGAAGTACAAAGCCGTAGAAATCGGCTCTCGTAATATCTTCAAAGTGACATCTTGGACGGATACCCAATTCAAGCGCTGCACTGATTGTCTTTTTATAATGCTCAAGCGCCTGTACTCTCGTCATACCAAGCTTTTTGAAAATGTGGTAGTCCGAGCAAGAAACGAGAATACCCGTCTCCTTGATACCCATATCCTTAATGAGCTTAAAGTCGTTGAGACTCGCTCTTATCCAGGTGGTAATTTCAGGGAACTTCAAGCCAAGCTCCTGACATTCGCTGAGCGCCCTTCTGTCATTCTCGCTATATACGAAAAACTCGGTCTGACGAATAATACCCTTAGGACCACCAAGCCTTGACAAAAGCTTGTAAAGCGTGACAATCTGCTCGGGGGAGTAGGGAGCTTGCGACTGCATACCGTCTCTGAGAGAGGTGTCGGTAATCCATATTTCCTGAGGCATACCCATAGGCACACGACGGTGGTTGAAGGCAATCTTCGGCACCTCTGTGTAAGGGTATATCTCTCGGTATAAGTTGGGCTCGCTTACGTCCTGTAACGAGTACTTGTAAATCTTCTGTTCAAGTAGATTGGTTTTTGAAGAAATTTCAATCATAAATCACTCATCCTTTAATAATTGTATTATTGTATACAATTATACAATCCTTTTATATACTTGTCAATAGTTTTACGAAAATATATTGTAAATAAGACGCATTTTATGCCAAATTATTTCTCCCTTGACATTTTTTGTCAATGGTGCTATAATTGATATGCCAAACAAACTTAATAATGCAGTAGTATAGGTGTCTTTATTTACGTAAGGGATAGCTATACATTTTTTGCGCACACAAAAGCGTAGCTCCTTTATACAATGTGTGCGTGTATTACACCTGTATGCTGTGTAGTTTGTTTGGCGACAATACGGAGTTGGCGTTTTTCAGTGCGATAACTTCGGTTGTCGCACTTTTTATTTTATTCTACGGAGGAAACACCTATGAGAAAAACACTCAGATTAACAATCCTTTTGGCATTAGCTGTATGCCTTATTACTGCATTCACCCTGTCAGCCGATGCGGGGGACGAAGGCATTTATGATTATTCGGTCAGTAACCAAGAAGCAACGATATTGTATTGCGACCACTCAGCCTCGGGTGCTATCATTATCCCGAGTACCCTTGCTGGATACCCTGTAACGAGCATAGAGGGTACTGCATTCTCTGAGTGCACGAGTATTACGAGCATCACCATCCCCTCAAGCGTAAAAAGCATAGGCTTTTGTGCGTTCGCTTTTTGCGATAGCCTTGAGAGTGTAATCTTTGAAAAAGGAAGCAAGTGTACAAGCATAGGATATGAAGCGTTCTGCTCTTGCGATAGCCTTACGAGCATCACTATCCCTGACAGTGTAACAAGCATAGGCGATGGTGTGTTCTTTGCTTGTGAGAGCCTTGAGAACACCACCATCCCCGGGGGTGTGACGAGTATAGGCAAGGAAATGTTTTACTCTTGCACGAGCCTCACAAGCATCACCATTCCCTCGAGTGTAACGAGCATAGGCTCTCGAGCGTTCTGGTATTGCACGAGCCTTACAAGCATCACCATTCCCGACAGCGTAACGAGCATAGGCTCTTCTGCGTTCGAAATTTGCGATAACCTCACAAGCATCACCATCCCTGACAGTGTAACAAGCATAGGCGATGGTGCGTTTGGTACTTGCTGGTACCTCACAATCTACGGCTATTCCGGAAGCTATGCCGAGACCTATGCAAATGATAACAATATTCCTTTCGTAGCAGTTGATGTTATTGCATCAGGCACATGTGGAGCAAATGGAGACAATTTGACTTGGACTCTCAACGAAGACGGAGTCCTCACAATATCCGGCGAAGGTGCTATGACAGATTGGTCACTTTCTACATCTGCACCATGGTATTCACATCGTTCGTCTGTAAAGACCGTTGTGATTGGCAATGGCGTGACGAGTATAGGCTCTTATGCGTTCCGTGATTGTACAAGCCTTACAAGCATCACCATCCCCGATGGTGTGACGAGCATAGATGGTAGAGCGTTTTATAATTGCACGGGCCTCACAAGCATTACCATTCCGGACGGTGTAACGAGCATAGGCGATTATGCGTTCGCTTATTGCACGAGTCTTACGAGCATCACTATCCCTGACAGTGTAACAAGCATAGGTTCTGGTGTGTTCTTTGCTTGTGAGAGCCTTGAGAACATCACCATCCCCGAGGGAGTGAAGGGCATAGGCGATTATGCGTTCCAAATTTGCAAGAGCCTCACGAGCATCACAATTCCCGAGGGTGTGACGAGCATAGGCTCTCAGGCGTTCGATAATTGCAAAAGCCTCACGAGCATTACCATCCCCTCGGGTGTAACAAGCATAGGCTCTGATGCGTTCTATAATTGCGCAAATCTCACAATCTACGGCTATTCCGGAAGCTATGCCGAGACCTATGCAAATGATAACGGTATTCAATTTGTAAAAATTGTAAAAATAATTGCATCAGGCACATGTGGAGCAAACGGTGACAATTTGACTTGGACTCTTGATGAAGACGGACTCCTTACAATATCCGGCGAAGGTGCTATGACAGATTGGTCATCTTATGCATCATGGTATTCAAGTCGTTCGTCTATAAAGACCGTTGTGATTGGCAATGGCGTGACGAGCATAGGCACTTATGCGTTCTCTTGGTGCACGAGCCTCATAAGCATCACCATTCCCTCGAGCGTAACAAGCATAGGCTCTGAAGCATTCCGAAATTGCACGAGTCTTGCAGAAATAGAAGTGGATGAAAATAATACAAAATATTGTGACGTTGATGGAGTATTATTTGACAAGGACAAAACAACCCTTATTCAATATCCAGCAAAAAGCACAATAACGTCTTATACCATCCCCCCAAGTGTAACGAGCATAGGCTCTTATGCGTTCGATGGATGCGAAAGCCTCACGAGCATCACTATCCCTGACAGTGTAACAAGCATAGGTTCTGGTGTGTTCCTTGCTTGTGAGAGCCTTGAGAACATCACCATCCCCGGGGGTGTAACGAGTATAGGCAAGGATATGTTTAACTCTTGCACGAGCCTCACGAGCATCACCATCCCCGATGGTGTAACGAGCATAGGCGATGATGCGTTCTTTTTTTGCACGAGTCTTGAGAGCATCACCCTTCCTTCGAGCGTAACAAGCATAAGTGATGGTGCGTTCTGTTGTTGCGATAGCCTCACGAGCATTACCATCCCTTCGAG
>JAZNRH010000120.1:0-16276 GCA_045590615.1 Eubacteriales bacterium | reverse complement strand
ATACTATTTTTTTGGAGGAGCATATGAAAAAGAAATATTATCATTTTTATACCGACGACGTTATATGGGCGTTTCGTGACGTTACCAGACAAAAGCCTAAATCTCTATTTGATAACAAGTACTTTGGAATGTTAAAAAAGGCGCACGACGAATACGGATTAAAGTGTCAGCTCAATGTATTTTATAACACCGACTATTTTTACGGACTTGACGAGTTTTCTTTGGCTGATATGACCGATGCTTACAAGAGTGAGTTTTCTGCAGCTTCGGACTGGATGAAATTTGCATTCCACGCTAAGCAGGAATTTCCCGATTATCCCCACGTAAACGCTTCCTACGAAGATACCGATAAGCTTTTCAAAATGGTTAAGAAGGAGATTACCCGTTTTGCAGGCGAGAACAGCTTGGCATATAGTGTAATGCCTCATTGGAGACCTATGAGCTATAATGCGTGCCGAGCACTTGCTGATAACGGAGTGAAGATAATCACTGCTTCGGTTGGCAAGCGTACCGAGTACAACGGAGACCCCTCAGTTCTTCCTTACGGACACGCACCAAGACTTTTGCAAAATCGCCAGAAGGAAACTATGCTCTTTACAAGAGATACAAGAAACACTGCCATTGCAAGCTCTATTTGCAGCTACAACCACGTAGAGGATATGGAATTCTTAAAGCTTGCTAAGACTATGGGATATATTACCGATGAAAAAACCGGTCTGAAATTCAAAGAGGCTTGTAACGGTATTTGTATTAACAGATACACTCTTGCAGAGCTTGAAGAGGCTCTCAAGGAGCGTCTTGACGACGAATTTGTCGGACTTGCAAATCACGAACAGTATTTTTACGAAGAGTATTATGCTTATGACCCTGAATACGAGCAGAAGATTTATACACTTTCTAAAATAATGTCCGAAGCAGGCTTTGAATGTATCTTTTTCGAGGATGTAGTTAAAGAATGAAAATTATTGATATTAAAACTAAAAAAATCGACCTTCAATTCAAAAAGGTATTCAGAGTTACATATTCAGCAAGAACCCACGCGCTTTCGGTATATGTAAAAATACTTACCGATGAGGGTGTTGAAGGTTTAGGTGAGGCTCTGCCAAGCGTGCACGTAACGGGTGAAACCATTGACGGCGTTGTCTGCGCTATTGAATATATGAAAGAGCACCTTATAGGTCTTGATCCTACTGATATAGAAGCTGTACACAGAGAAATGGATAAAGCCCTTTTTGCCAATCCTGCAGCAAAAGCCGGTATTGACATTGCTTGCTACGATATTATTGGTAAGGTCAACAAAATGCCCGTGTATAAAATTTTGGGTTCCGAGCGTAATAAAATTACAACCGATATGACTATTGGTATTAACTCACCCGAAGAAATGATGCAGGACGCCGTTTCCTACGTTGGACAAGGTTTTCGCTATTTGAAGATAAAAGGTGGTATCAACCACGAGAATGATTTGCAGGCTATTAAGCTGATCAGGGAAGCTGTTGGCGATAAAATTGAACTCAGAACCGATTTTAATCAAGGGTATACGATAGACAGTGCAGTGGAAACATTACGGCAAATGAAACAATATAATGTGTCGGAAGCCGAGCAGCCACTTCCTGCTTGGGACGTTGTTGGAATGTCCCGATTAAAGAAAATTTCACCCATTCCGATTATGATAGACGAGGGAGCGCATTCTCCGGAGCAGGTAATAACTGCATGCGAGCTTGATGCGTGTGATCTTGTAAACATTAAGCTTATGAAATGTGGTGGAATATATCCGGCGCTGAGAATCGCAGAAATTGCAAAGAAATATGGAAAGAAGTGTATTGTCGGCTGTATGACCGAATCAAAGCTTGCAATATCGGCAGGCGCAGCAGTTGTATCGGCTGCATATGACAATATGATTATCCCCGACCTTGACGGATTCTTATATCTCTCGTCTGAAAAAGCCGGTGTTACAGGTGGCTTTAGCGTTGATAAGGATACGTTTACTTTATCTGACAAGTACGGTTTTGGATTTAATGAATATGATTTTTAATAAAGAGAGAAACGATTATAAACAAAGAGAAGTCGCAACAGCGACTGCTCTTTTATATAGCATTTTTTGAATATTCTGATGGCGTATATCCTGTATGCTTTTTGAATGTTGAGCAAAAATATGAAGTGTCGTAAAAGCCTGATTTTTCAGAAATTTCCTGCGTGGTATATTGACAGCTCTTTAATAACGTACACGCATATTCGATTCTTAGATTGTTAATATACTTTTTCGGCGTTGTTCCTATGTGTAACGAAAACAGCTTTCGTAAATATACATCACTTACAAATACTTCCTTTGCTATTCTTTTTACGCTTAGCTCGGGATTGTCAAATTCGTTGTGGATTATGGAAATTGCCTGAGTTACAAGCTCGGGCGTTTTGTTTTTTTCTTTGTCCAGGTTGCTTTCCTCTTGCTGCAGCATAGCTATAACTTCATACAATAGTGCTGTACATCTCGCTTTGTATCCAACCTGCTTGCTTTTCCAGACGTCGAATGCTTTTTGAAAATACGAGCAAAATAGTCCGAAGTCTTTGGGGTGCATTATATGTATATCATATATGCAGCTTCTTGTGAGTTGAAAATCAAACGATATAACGTCGTCGTATTCGCTTTGCCTGATATAGTTCGTACCCGAAGGGATAATCAACAGGTCGCCCGAAGACAGATTGAATGTATTTTTATCTGTGATTATTTTTGCCTTTGATTTTATTCTTAAAGAAATCGAAGCGTAGGGGAGAGTGTTTTCTTTTGTTATATTGTTTTGGTTGAAATGTATAACGTTCAAAAGCTCAACCGAAGGGTTAAAATCCTTTATTTCCATAGTAAAACTCCTTTTGCCTTTTGTTAATTATATATTATTTTGTTATGAAAATCAATATAATAATTGTCTTTTTTTATATCAAAATATTACATTCCTTGTTATAATGATAAAAAAGGAGTGATATTATGGGTTTTGAAAACATTTTGAAGAAATGGGATAAGTTTGACGGTTATCTCCAAAAGAAGATTGATAACGATATCTGGGCAAACAGAATGGGGCAGTTCGCTCTGTCTTTTACCGACAAAGATGGTAATGCGTTAAGTGACGTAAAGGTTAGCGTAAAGCAGATAAGCCATGAGTTCAAATTCGGTTGTACCTCTTTTTATTTAGAACAGTATCAGGACGAGAGAGACGCTGAGTGGAAGAATAAATACAAGCAGCTTTTCAATTATAGCGTTGTTCCACTGTATTGGGATACTCTTGAGCCAAATGAAAACAAGCCGAGATTTGATGTAAACAGTGAGTATATTGAGAGGCGTCCCCCCATTGACACTATTGTTTCATTTTGCAAAGAAAATAATATAAGAATGAAAGGGCACTGCCTTGTTTACAATTCTTTTCAGCCGGATTGGATTTCAAATGACAATCGTAAACTGAAAATGCAAATTGAGAAAAGGATTACGGAGATTGCCGAGCGTTATGCACAAGATTTTGAGGATTTAGACGTAATCAACGAAATGTATACTATTTATAAAAATTGTTATCCCGGAAACGGCTGTAGAAACCTTCAGATTACAGATGAGCTTGACCACGAAGCATGGTGCTTCGAACGTGCGTACCATCACTTTCCGTTTTCAAATCTATTTTGGAACGAGGGAATGATGGAGAGCTTTGGTGGTTGCTATCGTGGACACAGAAGCTTTTATTATATGACGTTAAAGGACCACTTGTCCCGAGGTGTCAAAATTGACGGTATCGGTATGCAGTATCACGCATATTGCGATAAGGAAAAAGCCGACTATTTGTATGCAGAGCTCAACCCGTTAAGAATTATAGACGTTTTGGAAAAATACAGTGATTTCGGTCTGCCAATACATATATCTGAGGTTTCTATTCCGTCATTTTCGAATGATGAATGTGATGAACAAGTTCAGGCAGAGCTTGCAAAAAGGTTGTACAGCCTTTGGTTCAGTCAAAAAAATGTGTCATCAATCGTATGGTGGAACCTTGCAGACGGAACGGCGTTCAGAACTGAAAACCGTTATCACGCAGGAATTATTCGTAATGACTGCACTCCCAAGCCGGCTTTTGAGGTCTTGGACAAGCTGATAAATAAAGAATGGCACACCGAATTTGACAGCATTGCAAATGAAAGACTTGATTTTAGGGGATTTTATGGTGATTATGAAATTACAGCAACCGATTCCAATGGAAAAACCGTTACACAAAAAATTGCCTTAAACAACGATACAACAGGCTTTGACAACAGACTTTGCGATTTCAGACAAATTAATATTACAATATAGCTTGAATAAAAAGCCCCCGACAATTCATAAGTTGTTTGGGGGCTTTGAAATTATTGATTGACTTTTCATGATAAGTATGGGATAATTAAAAAAAGACTATTTAGGAGAAAATATGAAAACAATAACGCTTACCTTTAATCCTGCCTATGACATACATTGCTACACCGATATTCTTTTATTGCATCACGAGAACAAAATCAACAGCTTTACCAAGGACGTCGGTGGTAAGGGAATAAACATCTCGAGAGCATTGACGAAAAGCCAAGCCGAGAGCCTTGCAGTTGTAGTTCTCGGCAGAGAAAATTCCAATGAATTTGAAAGCTCTCTTGTCGGAGAAAATATACCATATATTCCTTTTTATACCGAGGGCAGAATAAGAGAAAACATTACAATTCACGAGGCATCCGGTAAAGAAACGCGAATAAGCTTTGCCGGCTTTAAGGTTGATAACGGTATTTTGTCAGAGATTGAAAAAAAGCTTTTTGAGTTGACTGACGAAAACACAACGATTACTATGACGGGCAGTCTCCCTAATGGAATAGACAAGGCTGAATTGATTGATATGCTCGTCGGATTGAAGCAGAAGGGCGCTCGAATAGTAATTGACTCACGCTCCTTTTCGCTCGATGATATAATTGCAGTAAAGCCCTTTCTTATCAAGCCAAATGAGGAAGAAATTGCCCTTTACGTCGGTGGAAAAATCGACAGCTCAGAGGATGCCGTTGCCAAGGCAGAGGCGCTGAGAAATAAGGGTATAGAAAACGTACTAATTACGCTTGGTGGACGAGGGGCAGTCCTTGCTTCTGTAGATGGGTGCTATATTTCAAAAGCGCCCGAGGTTGAGGTCAGATCTACAATCGGGGCAGGAGACAGCGCAATAGCAGGCGCAATATTGTCACAAAACAGCGAGGAGCTGCTGACTTTTGCCCTTGCCTACGGAAGCGCCGCTTGTCTTGAAGAAGGTACAAATCCCCCGAGCCTTGAAAATATTAATAGATTGATAGACGAAATAAGGACAAAAAAGTACATTTCGAGAGCAAAATAATATCATTGACAAAAAGAGCTTATTTGGGTAAAATTTAAGTATATTACAATATGGAGGATAATGCTATGAAACCAATTGCATTACAGTTATATTCAGTAAGAAATGAGATGAGTGAGGACTTTGAAGGTACGCTTGGAAAAGTCAAAGAAATGGGTTACGACGGAGTCGAATTTGCAGGACTCTTTGACCACAAGCCCGAAGAGATAAAGGCAATTTGCGACAAGCTTGATTTAGTTCCGATTTCGGCTCACGTGCCATATGCACAGATGGTTGAGGACACAGAGGGCGTGATGTCTGACTATGCTGAAATCGGCTGTAAATTTGTTGCAATTCCCTACCTGCCACAGAGTGTTTTCACAACGGAGGAGTTTGAAGGAGTGATTGAAAAAATCAAGGAAATCGGAGCAGTTGCAAACAAGCACGGTATGCCCCTTCTTTACCATAATCACGATTTTGAGTTCATTAAGCTCGATGGTAAATATGCTCTTGACGTACTCTATGACAGAGTGTCACCCAACCTCCTTCAGACCGAGCTTGATACCTGTTGGGTTAAGGTAGGCGGCGAAGAGCCGTCGTCATATATAAAGAAGTATTCGGGACGTTGCCCGGTAGTTCATCTCAAGGACTATTACGGAGAGCAGTCAGAGGATATGTACGAGCTTATTGGAATTGAGAGCAAAGCCCCCAAGCGCCCGTCAAATTTTGAGTTTCGTCCTTTAGGAGAGGGCTGTCAGAATTTTGCGACCATTCTTGAGGTTGCTGAGCAATCGGGAGCTGAGTGGTTTGTTGTCGAGCAGGATAATCCTTCGATGAATTTATCTCCTATGGAATCTGCTAAAAAGAGCCTTGAATATCTGAAAGCGCTCGGTTATTGATTGTTTATATCGTTTTAGATATCCAAATATCGTTTTTTGTATTGTAAATTTGTTAAATTAGTGCTATAATCGAGAAAAATTGATAGGAGAAAATCAATGGAATTCAAGGTTAAGATGCTCGATGGAGAGCTGTGGTGGGGAGGTACTGCAGGAGACGGTGTAAAGATGCCGTTTTCTCAGAACACAGAACATTCGCGTGACTTTTTCAAGTTCACACCAAATCAGACAATGCCGCTTTTTATATCCGATATGGGAAGAGTTATCTGGTCAGACTCGGCTTTTCGTTATGAAATTAAAAACGGAGAATTCACTCTTGAGGGAGAGGGGGAATTTTATCTTGAGCAGTTTGGCACAACTCTTCGAGAGGCACATCTTGGCGCAAGAGCAAAGTTCTTTCCTCTCAGGAAGAGAAAGCTTAATCGTGATTTCTTCAAAAATATTCAGTATAATACGTGGATTGAATGCCTTTATAATCAGACGCAGGAGCACGTTTTACGCTACGCGCACGCAATCGTCGATAACGGCTTTGAGCCCGGTATACTTATGATAGACGAGGGCTGGCATGGAAGATACGGCGTGTGGGATTTTGACAGACTCAAGTTTCCTGATCCCAAGGCTATGGTTGACGAGCTTCACGCAATGGGCTTCAAGGTTATGCTTTGGGTTGTTCCCAACGTATGTCCCGACGGAGAGGACTTTATAGTAAATTACGAAAAAACTCTTCTTGAAGACAGAGAAGCACCTGAACAGGGCTTGTTTATCCGACAGAAAAATGACCCTCAGCGCCCTGCCATCTTTGCGTGGTGGAACGGTTTTAGTGTGATGCTCAACCTGTCAAACAAAAAGGACAGAGATTTTCTTGATAATCAGCTTAAATTCCTTATGAAAGAGTATGGTATTGACGGCTTCAAGTTTGACGGTGGTGGCGTTGGTAGATATGCCGACTCTATTACGGGGGACATTCTTTGCGATATGACACCTCACGAATTGAATAAGGCGTGGAACGCCTTTGCCTCGGAGTACGATTATCACGAATACAAGGATACCTACTGTGGTGCAGAGTACCCGACGATTCAGCGCCTTGCTGACAGAACGCACAAGTGGACGGATGACGTTTTCGGAGTGGGCTTTGATACGATTATTCCCGATTCAATCGCAGAGGGACTTATCGGTCATCCATTCATTTGTCCCGATATGGTTGGTGGTGGTTCGTGGAAATGCTTTTTGCCCGGTAAAGTAATTGATGGTGAGCTTTTCGTTCGTTGGGCACAGCTTTCTGCGTTCTTTCCAATGATGCAATATTCAAAAGCACCTTGGGACGCTTTGAGCAAAGAGGATTGCGCTCTCGTAATCAAGGCAGGCGAGCTTCACAAATCGCTCACCGATGAGATTATTGAAATGGTTTCAAGAGCCGAAGAAACGGGTGAGCCTATCGTGAGAAATCTCGAATACAACTATCCCCATCAGGGATATGCCGAGATTAAGGACGAATATATGCTCGAGGATAAGTACCTCGTAGCACCTATTGTTGAAAAGGGAGCGAGAGAGCGCAGGGTAATACTTCCCGAGGGCGAATGGCTTGCCGACGACGGAAGTCTTTACACCAAGGGCGACTATCTTATATCAGCGCCCATTGACAGATTGATTTATTTCAAAAAGAGGTAACTACGTCAGAATACAAAATAATTGATACAGTCGGGGAGTTTCAAATTGTACAAAGTATTTACCCTATATGCGTCATTGATATGATATCATATTAGTTCAGCACTACGATACAAAATCTAACAAATCCAATTTAATGAAGGGCTGTAAAAAAACTATATTAGTTTTTTTACAGCCCTGTGCGTTAGGGGATAGAAAAAAAGAGGCAGATTGCACGATACTTAATGTTTTACGTGATCTAACCTTTTTTACATCCTCTTTTTTAGAGGTCGTCGGCGTCCTGCACGGGCTTCTCTTTTTCATCTTCGCACTTACCCGTGTAGCTTCCGTTGGGGTCGATTTTGAGAGTTTCGGCATTTACGTAATCGTCGACTAACTCCATTACCTTTTTCATTGGTTTTTCTTTTTTCATTTTACCACCTCTATATAATTTTATCCAAAGTATTGAAAAATAAAAGAGAGTGTGATATACTTTTCGTAGATTTATCATAATTTTTTAAGGAGTGTAAAATATGAAGAGGTCATTTAGATTTATGCGTTTTCCCGGTGGTAAATACAGAGCGTTTACAGTAAGCTACGATGACGCAGTCGGAACCGATTTGCGCCTTATGGAAATAATGAGAAAGAACGGAATTAAGGGTACGTTCAACGCATGTTCGGGCATTCCCGATGACCCCGACTATAACATAGACGTTGAAAAGACACCGACGGCAAAGTTCACTCTTCCACAGATTGCTGAATATTATAAGGATTTTGAAATAGCAACTCACGGTATGACGCATTCGTTTTTTAAAGACCTTCCTGCAACGACCGTTGTGTATGAAACTATGAAGGACCGAGAGGTGTTTGAGAAGATGTTCTCAAAGAGAATACTCGGTCACGCATACCCCAACGGCTCTTACAATAAAGAAACAATTGCAGCTCTTCGCGCTTGTGGAATAATCTATGGACGTATTACGGGTGCCTCTCATAGCTTTAGTATTCCTGAGGATTGGATGGAGTATCAGCCAACCTGTGCCCATACCGACAAAACTCTCAATGAGCTCTGCGACAAGTTCTTAGCAGAGCCTGCATCTTACAGAGCGCCTTATCTTTTTACACTTTACGGTCATTCTTATCAGTTTGAAAATGATAACAATTGGCACGTTATAGAAGATTTTCTTGCAAAGATTGGTGGCAAGGACAACGTTTGGTATGCAGGACTTGGCGAGATTGTAGAATACGTTAATGCGTATAGAAGTCTTATTTATACTGTTGATACCGACCTTGTGTATAATCCGACGGCACTTGATATATGGATTGCAACCCAGCTAAATGACCATAGTCCAATTTGTATTCCGTCCGGAGCAACCATCAAGCTTTGCTGAAGCTTATGAAGAAATATGTTATAGGAGTCGATTTCGGCACGCTTTCTGCAAGAGCTGTCGTTCTTGACGTTTATGAAAAGAAAATAGTATCCGAATTTACTTCAAGCTATAAGCACGGTGTAATGGATAGTCAGCTTCCCGACGGGACACAGCTTCCCGAGGGTTTTGCACTTCAGCATCCTCAGGACTATATAGAGTCGCTGTCGGCTTCTGTTAAGGGGGCAGTTACGACTGCGAATATTTCTCCCGACGAGGTTGGAGGAATTGGAGTTGACTTTACCTCGTCAACTGTTTTGCCAATAGATAAGGAAGGAACACCACTTGCGATTTACGACGAGTTCAAAAACGAGCCTCATGCCTATGTCAAGCTGTGGAAGCACCATTCTGCTCAAGGTGAGGCTGATGAGTTTACAGCCGTTGCAAAAAGCAGGGGAGAGAGCTGGCTTTCCATCTACGGTGGCGTTGTTTCATCCGAGTATATGTTCCCCAAAATACTTGAAACCGCTCGCCAAGCCCCCAAGGTTTATGAAAAGGCTTATAGATTTATCGAGGCAGGCGATTGGCTCAATATGATTTTAACGGGAAAAGAGACTCACGCCGCGGCATTCGTCGGTTATAAATCGTTCTGGAATGCAGAAAACGGCTATCCGTCAAACGATTATTTCGTTGCAGTTGACCCATTGCTTGATAAGGTAGTCGGAACAAAAGTTTCTACCGATATTTCAACGGTAGATAAAAATGCAGGACAGCTTTCTCAAAAAGGAGCAAAGCTTGTAGGTCTTGACGTCGGAACACCTGTCAGCCTTGCAATGCTTGACGCTCATGCTGCGATGCCGGCATTGAATATAACCGACAACGGAAGGCTTATGCTTATTCTGGGTACGTCGGGCTGTCACTTGATAAATTCCGATAAGGAGATTACGGTTGACGGAATATGTGGTAGGGTGAAAAACGGAGTTTTTCCTAACACAACTACTTACGAGGCAGGACAGCAATGCTTTGGAGATGCTTTCGATTGGTTTGTTTCAAATTGTGTGCCCAAGGCTTATTTTGATGAGGCAGAAAAAGACGGTAAGAGTATTTTTCAATATCTTACCGAAAAAGCAGCAGAGCTTCAGATTGGCGAGAGTGGTATCGTGGCTCTCGACTGGTTCAACGGTAACAGAAGCGTGCTTGTGAATTCAAGGCTAAAGGGAGCGTTAATCGGACTTACGATTCACACAAAGCCATACGAGATTTACAGAGCTTTGCTTGAGGCAGCATCCTTTGGTACGAGAAGAATTGTCGAGCAGTTTGAAAGTTTTGGAATAAGGATTTCAGCCGTTAGTGTTGCAGGTGGCATAGCTAACAAAAATCCACTTCTTATGCAGATAATGGCAGACGTTCTCGGCAGAGAGCTTGAGGTGACCTCAACTACACAGGCAGCAGCTCTTGGCAGCGCAATATATGCCTCTGTTGCAGGTGGCTTTTACAGTGATATAGTGCTTGCTTCACGCGAGCTTTCAGCCCCGATATCCAAAAAGTATGTTCCCGTTCCCGATAATTCAAAAAGCTACGACAAACTGTATGAGGAATATCTGACCCTTCATGATTATTTTGGAAAAACAAATATGATAATGGAGCGACTTTAGAGTCGCTCCGTTTTTATAACCGTTAACGTTTCACCACTTACCTTGAATTTTACATCGTAACCAAAAATCGCAAGCCCGTAAATTCTGTTTGGGTCGTCCTGATAGGAGGGGCGTGGGTCAAGGGATAGTATTTCGATAATACTCCGATAGCTTTCCTCACTCAATTCGGGTGCTAATTCTCTTTGAAAATTCACCTTGAGCTTATCCGAGATATGTTCTCCTGCAAAGCCTGACGTGGCATCGGGGTGTGAATCGGTAAACGGGATATAAGGCTTGACGTCGTATATTGCCGTGCCATTTAGTATGTCAGCCCCCGATACTCTCAGTATTGGGGCGAGAGGAGAGGTGGTGTCAATGTCTAACAGCCTTAGTGACGACATACCAATTGAGTTTGGCCTGTTAGGTGAGCGTGTTGCAAAAACTCCCATTCTCGTGTTTCCACCAAGTCTGGGAGGACGGACGGTTGGTGACCATTTTGTATCAAAGCCTGTAAACTCCCATAGCACCCATATGTGAGAAAAATCAGATAAGCCTCTCACTGCATCAAGACTTCTGAACTCGGGTTCGAAAATTATTTCGGAAATTATATTGTCCACCATACCACTCTGTCTCGGTATGCCGAATTTATCGTTGAATGGGGTTTTTATATGTGCAATCGGTACAATTCTCTTTTCCATAAAGTCACTTCCTTTTATTCAGTATACAACTTTTTCTAAAAAAACTCAATAATAATTGACTTTTTTTCAAAAGGAATTTATAATATTATGTAATTATTAAACTAAGGGTTGTAGATAAATGAAAGAAAACAATAGCTTCAAAAAAGGTTTTGCTTCGGGCATACCGATTTGTATAGGGTATTTTTCGGTATCTTTTGCGTTTGGTATTTTTGCAATACAGAACGGTTTTTCTGTGCTTGAAGCAGTTTTGATTTCACTCACCAACGTCACCTCTGCAGGTCAGCTTGCAGGCGTTCCTATTATTGCTGCAGGGGGCACGTATTTAGAGCTTGCCATAACTCAGCTTGTTATAAATTCCCGTTATGCATTGATGTCAATTTCATTGTCTCAAAAGCTTGGGAAAAGTATATCAATGCTCGACAGGTTTCTCATATCCTTTGTAAATACCGACGAGGTGTTTGCAGTATCTGCATCTAACAGGGATAACGTTGGAAAAATGTATATGTACGGTTTAATTATACCACCCGTCGTAGGTTGGAGCTTAGGAACGCTTTGTGGCGCTCTGGCAGGAGATATTCTTCCTGCAAGCGTTTCGTCGGCTCTTGGCGTTGCAATTTACGGAATGTTTATTGCGATTGTCGTTCCTCCTGCAAAAAAAGAACGTTCGACAGCAATCTGCGTGTTAATTGCGATTGTTCTCAGCTGCATCTTTTATTACCTCCCCATTTTGAAGAACAATATTCCAAGTGGTTTTACCATAATTATCTGCTCGGTAATAGCAAGCGCAATAATGGCAATCGTTTCACCGTTGCCAATTGAGGAGGGCGAGAATGAATAACTTCTTTACCTATCTGCTTGTGATGGCAGGTGTTACATATCTTATAAGAATGCTGCCTATGGTGCTTGTTAAAAAGAAAATCAAGAATAAGTATATTCTTTCCTTTTTGCACTATATTCCGTACGCAGTACTGACGGTTATGACGGTTCCGGCAATCTTTTATTCTACCTCACTCGTTCCTGCAATTGCAGGCTTTGTTGTGGCAACAATATTCGCCTTTTACGAAAAGACGCTCGTCGTCGTTGCAGCGTTTGCCTGCCTTGCCGTTTTTGTGACCGAGCTTTTGATAAAGCTTATCTGATGCTATGAAAAGACTGATTGAACTGATAAAAGGCTTTTTCCTCTTTGTGTTTGATTTCAAAAAACGAGAGTTCTTTGATATGCTTGATGAGTACGAGGACTACGTGAGAGGGCAGGACATTTCGAATCATAATACGCTTGTTGGTACTGTTCGCACCCGTGAGCAGTACGACGTCAATTTCAGCGAATCGTTTTATCATATTCCTGCGCGTTTTATAGACTCGCCTGATGAAATTGAATACGTTGCTCTCTATAGATCAAAGAATGTTTTTGGCGATGACGAGTCGGGTATAATACACTATGGCAGGGTACTTTCTCACTCGAGGGTAAAGCGCAGCCAGATAACGAGCGTGCCTTCTTCTGTTGATGCTGACGAGTATTACTATGTTTTTGAGGTTGCGTCGTGGGAAAAGCTTGATTTTCACGTTTTTGTCAAGGATATTGGGCCAAACGTTTTTCTGTTGACTAATTTTTATTTTCTATCAAATTCTGTCTACTCATACGAGCTTTTTTGCTCAAACAATAATGAGTTCAAGCTTAACCTTGCACTTAGAGACGTCGTTTCCGGTGTTTACGACGGATTCTTTGTTGGAGATTATAAGATTTACGTTGCCGGGGTAAGAATAATTTTGCTCACCCCAAAAGGAAAAATATTCTTCAAAGTCGCCGATTATAAGCGCCATCCTCTTTCAACTGTTAAAAAGCTTTCGGAGATTATCTTCAACGCTGACTCACCGTCAGAATAACGCCTTGCATATAATACCAATGGGTCCAACACGACAAGAGTTCGGCTCTCTTCGGGTTGCCCCAAATATTTTCAGGAGGTATTATATGGCAACATTTACCAACCAAGCAACGCTTTCATATAATAACACCGTTACCAATTCAAATGTCGTAACGGGTGAGCTTATAGAAGCGCTTTCTGTAACAAAAAACGCCGTTGTGTCAACATACACAAATGGCGATAACATAACTTATGTCGTTTCGGTTGTCAACTCGAGTGCGTCTCCCTTTACAGGCCTCACTCTCCAAGACGACCTCGGCGCATATACCTTTGGCACGTCAACTCTCGTTCCTCTTACCTACGTAGAGGATTCCTTTAATTATTATCTGAATGGTGTCCTTCAGGCAACACCGACGGTTGATACAACCAATGGTATTACCGTTACCGGAATAACAATTCCTGCAAACGGCATTGTTACCTTTATCTACGAAGCCGTTACAAACGAATTCACACCACTTGGAACTACTGACAGCATAGTAAATACTGCTACTTTATCGGGTGATGCTCTTGCATCGGATATAACTGCAACTGCAACCGTGACTCCCGAGGCTGAACCTAACCTTTCTATTACCAAGGCTATTTCTCCCTCTGTTGTCTCTGAAAACGGACAGCTTACGTATACCTTTGTAATTCAGAATACAGGTAACAGTGCAACGGCTGCAACCGATAACCTCGTCGTTACGGATACCTTCAATCCGGTTCTTAACAACATCACAGTAACCTATAACGGCACCGTCTTGACCGAGGGTACCGATTATACGTACGTTAACGGCGTGTTCACTACTATCGGCAACTTCATTGGCGTTCCTGCTGCAACCTATACACAATCGGCTGACGGCACTTGGGTCATCAACCCCGGCGTTGCAACAATCACCGTCACAGGTACAGTATAATTACCTGCAAAATCGCCTCCCAATCGGGAGGCGAAAATTTATGCTTAAAAAAATGATAATGTATTGATTTTTTGTAAAGTATATGATAAAATAACGAGTAATATAAATAGAAAGGAAATTTGATATGAAGGCGATAATTACGGTAATTGGCAAAGACAAGTCCGGTATCATTGCAAAGGTCAGCACTAAGCTTGCTGAAAACGACATTAACATTGAAGATATTTCGCAAACTATAATGCAGGGCTTTTTCACAATGGTAATGCTTGTTGATTTTTCGGGCAGTAAGCTTGAGTTTACAACTCTTGTTAGCGATATGAAGGAGCTTGGTGAGAGCATAGGGGTTGATATCTATGTTCAGCACGAAGACATCTTCAACTCAATGCATAAGATATAAGAGGTTGATATGATTAGTAATAATGAAATCTTAGAAACCATAAATATGGTAAAGGACGAACACTTTGACGTTCGTACTATCACGATGGGAATATCACTTCTCTCTTGTATCAGGGATAGCGCAAGTGCTACTGCCAATGCAATTTACGATACCATCTGCACAAGAGCAGAGAATATTGTAAAGGTTGGTGAGGAGCTATCGAGTATGTATGGAGTGCCAATTGTCAACAAGCGTATTTCCATAACTCCCGCGAGTCTTTTGACAGCAAAATTCCCGGGCAACGAAATTGTTATAGCAAGGATGCTTGATAAGGCAGCTAAAACGGTTGGTGTCGATTTTCTTGGTGGATATTCTGCTCTTGTACATAAATCAATGACCGAGTCAGAACATTCCTTCATTAATAGTATACCCGAGGTGCTTGCAACTACCGATAAGCTTTGTTCGTCGGTAAACGTTGGTTCTACTCGCTCGGGAATAAATCTTGATGCAGTCGGTCTCGTTGGTGAAATTATCAAGAAGACTGCCGATATGACGGCAGACCGAGACGGATTTGGATGTGCTAAGTTCGTGGTATTCTGCAATGCAGTTGAGGACAATCCATTTATGGCTGGCGCATTCCACGGAATAGGCGAGGGTGACACCGTGATTAATGTCGGTGTCTCAGGCCCCGGTGTTGTACACCACGCTTTGAAGAATATTCCTGATGCCAATATAACCGAAGTAGCTGATGTTATTAAAAAGACGGCATTCAAGATAACTCGTGTAGGTCAGCTTATTGCTAAGGAAGCTGCAAAACGACTTAACGCCGAGTTTGGTATAGTTGACCTTTCTCTTGCTCCAACACCCGTCGTTGGAGATAGTGTAGGCAGTGTTCTTGAGGAGATGGGCTTGGAGATGGTGGGAGGTCACGGTACTACAGCCGCGCTTGCAATTCTTAACGATGCGGTTAAGAAGGGTGGCACTATGGCAAGCGCAAGTGTCGGTGGACTTTCGGGCGCATTCATTCCTGTCAGTGAGGACATAGGAATGATTAACAGCGCAGAAGCAGGCGTGCTTACTCTTTCAAAGCTTGAGGCTATGACGGCAGTGTGCAGTGTCGGTATTGATATGGTTGCTATCCCGGGTGATACTTCTGCGTCAACGATTTCGGCAATTATTGCAGACGAGATGGCGATTGGAATGGTGAACAGCAAAACGACGGCTGTCAGAATTATTCCCGTACCAAATAAAAAGGTTGGAGATTACGTTGAGTTCGGAGGGCTTTTGGGAAGAGCTCCTATAATGCCGGTTATGACAACTTCGGCTGAAAAGTTCATAAAAAGAGGTGGAAAAATCCCTGCTCCGATACATGGAAACAAAAATTGATAACAATTTACAAATTCATTTGTGTATTTTAGTTAAAATTTACCCTTGTTTTTTGCTAAATCTCCCAAAAATTATAAAACATCAACAATTTACTTGACTTATTTGAAAAACAATACTATAATATCTA
>JAZNRH010000119.1:0-16357 GCA_045590615.1 Eubacteriales bacterium | reverse complement strand
AACGGTTTGAACCGAGAGCCTTCATTTTATCTGAAATCATTTTTATCATCCTTTCAATTTGTCATAAATATATGGTATCATTTATTTGAATTTTTGTCAATAAGACTTGAAAAGAAATAATTTATGTGATAATATATAAATGTTTCGAATTGAAAATTTAGTAAAAGAGGTATATAATGAATTTTAACGTAGCTATTATCGGTGCCGGACCGGGTGGTATTTTTTCGGCGTATGAATTAATAAAGCTCAAGCCCGATTTGAAGATTGCAATTTTTGAAACAGGCAATCCTCTTGAAAAGAGAAAATGCCCGATTGACGGTAAAAAGGTAAAGACCTGTATTGGTTGTAAGACCTGTGCTATTATGAATGGCTTTGGTGGTGCAGGAGCATTTTCTGATGGAAAATATAATATTACCAATCAGTTTGGTGGAACTCTTCACGAATATATCGGCAAGAACGAAGCTCTTGCTCTTATGAAATACGTTGACGAAATCAATCTCTCTCACGGTGGCGAGGGCACGAGACTTTATTCCACAGCGAACTCCGAGTTCAAGACGATATGCGTGCAGAACGGCTTACATCTTCTTGACGCTTCGGTGCGTCATCTTGGTACCGACATAAATTATAAGGTTCTCGAAAACATTTTCAACGAGCTCAAAGACAAGGTAACCTTCTTCTTTAATACTCCTGTTGAAAGGGTTGAAAAGGTAAGTGACGGCTATTGCGTTTTCACTCCTGACGGTGATTATACCTCCAAGGAGTGTATAATATCTGCAGGAAGAAGTGGAAGCAAATGGATGGAGAAGGTATGTTGTGACCTTGATATTCCCACCCGTTCAAACAGAGTTGATATAGGTGTCAGGGTAGAGCTTCCGGCCGAGGTTTTTGCGCATATAACAGACAAGCTTTACGAAAGCAAAATAGTGTACCGTACCGAGAAGTTTCAAGACCTTGTGCGCACCTTCTGTATGAATCCGAAGGGTGCTGTCGTAAACGAAAACACCAACGGTATTGTTACTGTTAACGGACACAGCTACGAGGACCCGTCCCTGCAGACCGAAAACACTAATTTTGCATTGCTTGTAAGCAAGCATTTCTCCGAGCCATTCAAGGATTCCAACGGCTACGGCGAGAGTATTGTCAGGCTTTCCAATATGCTGGGTGGTGGTGTAATCGTTCAGCGCTTTGGTGATTTAATCCGTGGACAGCGTTCTACCGTCAGCAGAATTGAGGAAGCGTTTATCACTCCTACTCTTATGGCAACGCCCGGTGACCTCAGCCTCGTTATGCCAAAGAGAATTCTTGACGGCATAATCGAGATGATTTATGCCCTTGACAAAATCGCTCCGGGCACTGCAAACGACGATACTCTTCTCTATGGCGTAGAGGTTAAATTCTACAATATGGAGGTCGAAATCAATAATCACCTCGAAACAAAACATCAAGGCCTCTACGTAATCGGAGATTGCTCGGGCGTAACCCATTCTCTTTCTCACGCATCGGCATCGGGTATATTTGTTGCAAGGGATATAGTAGAGAGATATTATTAAAAAGATATTATGTGTTGAAGCTCTATAGAAAAGGCTGTAAAAACTTAGTTTTTACAGCCTCTTTTTATTTTGTAGGATATTCAAAGGTGTGCTCCCTTGAATTCAATACATCAAGATATTTCTTACATTCTGTCTTTGCGCTGTCGAGATTGAGGCAAAGGTAATTGCCGCATTCCTTCCTCGACGCTCCAAAAACCTCGCCCTCATGTGCAATAGTGTCCTCAAGCGCCTTTTTGACAGCCGAGAGCACTTTTTCGTGAGTTTCGTTTCTCACAAGCAAATAAAAGCCCGTACGACAGCCCATTGGCCCGAAATAAATGACGTTGTCTGCAATTTCCGAGCTTCTTAAAAAAGTCGCCAGCATATGCTCTACCGAATGCATCGTCACATCGTCTATATAGTCGTTTGAGTTGGGTGTTCTCGTTCTTAAATCATAGGTCGTAATGTCTGAGTCTATGCGCGAAACGTAAATTCCCGGAGTTATATAATCGTGGTCTACCGAGAAGCTTGCAATTCTTTTTGGAGTGTTCAATATGCCACCTTCCTTTCAAAAAGATTTTAGCATTATATATGAGTTTTTTCAAGCCTTTTTATAAAATTTGATAAAAGTGTTGCATTTTTAATTCAAGAATGATAAAATAACATTAATAGTATTTGGGTTGAAAAGCCCGAAACTAAATTTTGAAAATAAAGGAGAAAAACAATGTCAAATTTCGTTAACGTCCTTGTGAATTGGATAACCACTACGGGTGTGAAAATTGTTATCGCATTAGTGCTCTTGTTCATTTCATTCAGACTCATCACCGTCTTTTCAAGAAAGCTTGAAAAGAAGCTTCTCTCCTCAGAAAAGAAGCTTGATAAAACCATAGTGTCAACCCTTATGTACATTATCAGAATCGTAGTTAAAGTGCTTATAGTGATCTGCTTGATTGGATATCTCGGTATCGATACAAGTGGAATAACAGCTCTTATTGCTTCTCTTGGTGTATGCTTCGGCTTGGCAGTAAACGGAGCAGTTGCAAATATTGCAGGTGGTTTGCTTATTCTCATCACTCGCCCCTTCCGTATTGACGACTTTATCGAAGCAGCCGGATTTACAGGTGTGGTTGAGGATATTCATATCACTCACACAAAGCTCAAGACTCTTGACAATAAGGTTGTATTTATCCCTAACGGCACTCTTTCGTCAAGCTCTATTACCAACTATTCACTCAAGGACTTGCGCAGAGTAGACCTTACCTTCTCGATTGCTTATAGCAATGATTTCACAAAGGCTAAGAAGCTTATTCTTGATATCTGCAACGCTCACGACCTAATTCTCAAGGACCCCGAGCCCTTCGTAAGAGTTTCTCAGCACGGCGCAAGCAGTATAGATATCGTAACGAGAGTATGGACCAACAACGCTGATTATTGGACGGTACACTTTGACCTTCTTGAAGCAGTTAAGGTTGTATTTGATAAGAACGGAATTGAAATTCCTTATAATCAGATTGACGTACATATGAAAAACGACTAAAAGCCAAGAGGCTGTAAAAACTAAGTTTTTACAGCCTCTGTCTATTTTTATAAAAGGTCGGCAATTTCCAATATGAGCTTTTCTGTCTTTTCCCAGCCGAGACAAGGGTCGGTGATAGATTTGCCCCAGATGTTTTCTCCAATCTTCTGTGCGCCGTCCTCAAGGTAGCTTTCTATCATAAAGCCCTTGACAAGCTTTTTGATATCGGCGTTGTGTCGGCAGGAGTGAAGTATTTCCTTGGCAATTCTGGGCTGTTCGAGATATTTCTTGCCCGAATTTGAATGGTTGGTATCAACAATCAGTGCAGGGTTTTCAAGTCCTGATGCGTTGTAGGTTTCAGCAAGGTGAAGTAAATCCTCGTAGTGATAGTTGGGGATTGCCTGACCGTGCTTGTTTACATAGCCACGAAGAATTGCGTGGGCGTGGGGATTACCCTCAGAGTGAACCTCCCAGCCTCTGTACAGGAAGGTGTGCTTGTGCTGTGCTGCTGTGATAGAGTTCATCATAACCGATATGTCGCCACTCGTGGGGTTTTTCATTCCGACAGGCACGTCAAGACCACTCGAAACAAGACGGTGCTGTTGATTTTCTACAGAGCGAGCTCCGATAGCAATATATCCCAAAATATCGCTGAGGTATCTGTAATTTTCGGGGTAAAGCATTTCGTCAGCGCACGAGAAGCCCGTTTCGCTCAACGCTCTGAGGTGGAGCTGACGGATTGCAACGATGCCCTTGTACATATCGGGCTTTTCATTGGGATTGGGCTGGTGAAGCATACCCTTGTAGCCGTCTCCCGTCGTTCTCGGCTTATTGGTGTATATACGGGGAACGATGAAAATTTTGTCCTCTACCTTTTCCTGAACCTCGCGAAGCCTCGTTATGTATTCGATTACGCTGTCCTCGTTGTCTGCAGAGCAGGGTCCGATAATAAGGGCAAGCTTGTCCGATTTGCCCTCGAAAATGCTTTTCAGCTCACAGTTGCGCTTGGCAACAAGGTTTTCAAGCTCAAGTGAAAGGGGATAGAGCTCCTTGACCTCCTGAGGAATAGGGAGCTTTCTTTCAAAAATCATACTCATAATAAATGCCTTCTTTCGTAAAAAAATAAGCCTCACCCGTTACGAGTGAGGCTGAAAATTTTAATTTCAGAGAAATTATCTCACAGGTAACTTTTGCATAGCAAAGCGAGCACAGTAAAAAAACACTGCGCTAAAATAAAAATAAAAGCCTGCAAAAATCCTGTTAAGCATCATTTTTTTCCTTTCTCTGTTTTGTTGTGACATATTATACTCTCAAAACCGGGTTTTGTCAATAGGGTTGATAAAAAATTTTCAACTACTAAATGTAGTATATTTTTTCAAAAAAATATGAATTGTATACCACATTTCGACATAAGATATTAGGTTCGGGTGTTATCATTATAAAAAAACAAGAAAGGAAAAAAATATGTGGAAAATCCGTGAAGGTGAAAGGACGGATAAAAAAACACCCGACTTTGAAAAGGAGTCGAGGCTGAAGGAGGAGGCGCAAAATCTTTTTGCGTCCTCAAAAAAATACGTAGAAAAGAGCGTTGTTCTGTATACGGGAATTGTAAAAAAGCTGTTTAATAAGCTTTCTGATATGCTATCAGAGGAGCTCGGGGAAGAGAGAGCTGATTACAAGAAAAGGACGAGGCTTTTTTTAATGGCATTGATTTTGGTCGGTGTCGGTTTCCTCATTTCTTCTACCTCTTTTGCTGAGGGAAGCTACCCTCTGGCAATTTCGATTGTCGCCTCTGCAGGAAGCAGAGTGAAGAAAAGGGGCGAATTTACTCCAAGGCTGGTTATGGGGCTGGCATTTTTCTCGGTAATACTGTCAACTCTCAGAATGGGCTCAGCCGGAATTCTCTATTTCACCGTGGTTTTCACGGTTTTTATCCTCAGAAGCGTTGTTACCTCAGGTGAATTCAACGAGGGCATTGCCTACAGAACTCTTACAGCGTTTTTTGCAGCTCTTGTTCTGTCAGTCGCCTCTTCGGTAATAGACGGCTTTTCGCTCGAGTCGGCTTTTTCGGGTGTTAGCGTTGTAATTATTGCACCCTTGTTTGCCTATATGCTGTCGGGCTTTTTCGTATCGCTTGGCGACCCGTTATTTGAGTCGGGAATGAAAACAAGAGTTGAGGTTGGTCTGGCCGCTATATTCTTTTTACTCGTTTTCGCACTTACGGATATAGCTTTGTTTGGCTTTTCGCTGGCGGCAACCCTTTCGTTTGCCGTTACCTGCATCGTTTCAAAGGCGATGGGCTCAATGCACGCAGGTGTATTCGGTATGCTCGGGGGAATTGCATCGGGTGGAGGGCTTTTTGCCTCTGTGTTTGGCGTGGTTGGTGTCGTTTGCTCGGTATTCTTCGCTGTGTCGGACGTTCTGGCGCTTTGTGTTGCCGTCCTGATTTCGGGAGCTGTATCGATATACATCGGAGGAGCTACTGCCTTGATTACCACCCTGCCCGAAATCCTTTTCGGCTGCGTTGTCGTTTATCCGATTCTGAAAGTGATGCCTCTTGCAGAGGAGAAAATCAGTCTCGTTTCAAGTATGGCAAAAACCTCGGAAAAGCACGAACGTGAGCGAGTTGAACACGAGCTGAATAAAATGTCGGGAAACTTTGCAACTCTCTCCGAGGTGTTTTTTTCGGTAACAGACACTTTGAAAAACCCATTGGTTGAAGATGTGACCGACGCCGTCAATAAGGGCTACAACAAAGTGTGCGCAACCTGCTCTATGTCGGGCATGTGCTGGAGTAAGCATTATACAGACAGCAACGACGTCAAATGCTCGATCGCCCAGAAAATAATCAAATCCGGCAGAGCCCTGAAGGAAGATTTCCCCGAGCATTTTATCGAGCGTTGTATTAAATGCGAGGATATAATTGATGCTATCAACAAAGAGTACGCAAGGCTGTGCTGTCTTACGAGCGACGTGAGTCACGCTAATCTGATTGCAGGTGAATATCATACCGTTTCAAAGCTATTGCAGGGCACTGCAAAGGGCTTTCGGGATTCGGAGGCAGAAAACGAAGAGCTTGCAAAAAAGGCGTTTAAGGCAATGAGAAGCCTTACAACACCATTTGGCAGAATAGAGGCGTGGGGCAGAAGAAAGAGCGTTATCGACGTATTCGGAGTTCAGCCCGAAAGGATTGAACGCACGAGTGGAGAAATACTTGCCACCTTTGAAAGCGAGTGCTCGATGCTCTTTGAAGAGCCCGAATTCATCAAGCTCGAAACCACCTCTCTTATGAGAATGAGAAGACGTGCGCCAATCACTCTTGAGTGCGCTAAAAAGAGTATGAGCAAGAAGGGCGAAAGAGTGAACGGTGACAGTATATCCTTTTTTGAAAGAGATGACGGGCGCTTCTATTCTTTGATTTGCGACGGAATGGGAAGTGGCAGAAGCGCAGCCCTCACCTCTCGTCTGGCATCGGTATTTTTGGAGAAGGTGCTGACCTGTACCGACGATAAAAAGTCTACTCTCGAAATGCTCAATTCAATGCTTATGGCAAAAAAGGACGAGTGCTTCACCACCTTGGATTTGGTAGAGATTGACCTGTTTGAGAAAAAAGCAAGCTTTATGAAGGCAGGCGCGGCACCGTCTTATATCATCAGAGAGGACAAGGTGTATAAGGTTAATTCTGCCACAATGCCTGCAGGTATAATTGCAAAGCTTACTGCCGAGGAAACCGAGATTTCTCTCAAGAATGGTGACGTGATTGTCATGCTATCCGACGGAATAGTAGACGCCGATGCATCTTATGAGGACAACCCTTGGTTTGTCGAGCTTCTCGACGAGAATAGAAACAAGCAATCAGCTCATCTTTGTGACTGTATCCTTGCCGAAGCCCTTACGCGCTTTGGCGCAAGAGACGATATGTCGGTGGTTGTGGTAAGGGTTTTTGAATAACCAAGCAACGTACAAGGAAAAATAAAGTCACAGACGACAAGAAACCCCCGAAGAAGATGTACTACCGTACATCGACGACGGGGGTATTTGTAATTACGAAGCTTTGCAGAAACGGCATTGACGATGTGCAATGTCGCAGTCAACGCAGTGTTTGGGAAAAAGGCAAGGCAGTTGTTAATCAGTTATTAATTTCGAAGTATTTTTTTCAAAGACAAGGCGACAAGACTTGCACGAGGATAACGTACTTACGTACGTTGACGACGGGCAATGTCGCAGTCAACGCAGTATTTGGGAAAAATACTAAGAAATTAAGCCTTTGGTAAGAAGCTTGACATCTATATATTTCCCTGCATTGTCATACCAGATGTGTGTTTTGTCAATAATAGCTATAGCAAGGTCGGCATCGGACTTGGTGGCAGAACGATTGGGGACGGTAGCAAGAGCTATTGAGAGCTCGGGGGAATTGAGAGCTATTGAAAAATGCGCTTCGCTGTAGGATGCGAGCTTGTTTTTGATAACGAAACGGGTTGAGGGTGTGATGCTGACGTTTTCGTTGGTATCAAATGCGCCCTTACCGAAGGTTTTATATACGTTTGCAGTCATTGTAAGGGGGAAGGAAACGGCTGTTGCAAAGGGTGTTTCCTCGACCTTGATGCCCTTGAGGATATTGATATATTCCTCGGGGAGCTTAGATGCAGAATTTTCAAAGATATCACAGATGAGCTTATCCCCTGTCAGCGAGTCATAAAGCTTGGTCATTTTACCCTGAAGCTGACCGTCGGAGGACGCCCAGCGCTCGATATCACGGTAGGAAATGCCGTGCTGTTCGTTAATAAGAGCCTGATAAAGCGCTTCTCGGGTTGACATAAACATATCGAGATACTTCATTGAGCCGTAAAAATAACGGCACTCAAAGGCTGTGATGGCACGGTGACGGGCATCGATAAGAGCTTCACGCATATTTGCCATTTCCTCAGGTGAATTCGACTTGTCAGCGTATGATGAAAAATCTATTCCCTCAGCTTCGCCTTTGGCAATTTCGGTGAGCTGTTCGATGCTCAAATCGGGATAGATACCCGAAAGTCTGTCAAGGTCTGCTTGTTCTATTTTTATCTGCTTTTCTTTCATTTTTTATAATACCTTTCAATTGAGGTTTTTGTAGTATGGTTATTTTATCATAAAGGAAGAATAAAATCAAGTATTAAATTAAAATGCTTTACAAAAGCATGGAGTTGTGCTATAATTTTATGTTAGAGAAATGTTTTTTCGGAAAGGGATTTAATATGGCAGAAGGTAAAATTTCGAGCTCTGAGATTGCAAGGGGCGCAAAGCTCTATTATATTAACGACGGCAAGTATAAAACCAATTATACGAATATTTATTTTTCGATGCCTTTGACTGCCGAGAACACGACGTCGGCAAGTCTTGTAGCAAAAATTCTGAAAAGAGGCTGCGTCAGATATCCGTCTATGGCTGAGCTGAATGCAGCGCTTGATATGAACTATTCTACGACGCTGAGCTTTTCTGCCTTCAAGCAAGGAGAGAAGTCTGTTTTCTGCGTGTCGGCGGCAACGCTGAAAAACCGTTTTGCTATGTCGGGCGAGGACATTTTATCGGTTGCGCTGGAAATTATGTTTGAGGCACTGTTGAACCCTCTGACCGAAAACGGTGGCTTTTTGAAGGAGTTTTTCGAAAGCGAAAAGAGAAACCTGAAGGACTCAATTGAGGCTCAGATTAACAACAAGGCGGCTTATTCAAGGAGCAGATTTATAAAGACTATGTGCAAAAACGAGGCGTACTCGGTCAACGGTGAGGGCGACGTTGAGATTCTCAACGCACTTACTCCCAACAAGCTTTATGATTTTCTTTGCGATATGCTCAAAAACGCAATATGCGATATTTATTTTGTTGGTGACGAGAGTGAAAAGCGAGTAAAAGGACTGCTTTGCGACAAGCTGTCGGCAATCGAAAGAAGCGAAGGCAGGAGAATAAAAACGTCGCTTGTAACCGACGTTACGGGAGCCAACGTAACAGAGACGCTCGACATTGAGCAGGCTCACTTGTGGGTGGGCTACAGAACACCTGCAACCTTTTCGTCTCCCGATTATCTTAAGTTCGTGCTTTTCAATATGATTTTGGGTGGAGACGTTTCGAGCAAGATGTTTATGAACATCAGGGAGAAGCTCTCGCTTTGCTACACCTGTTATTCCAGCCTTGACGGAGTGAAGGGCATTTTTATGGCTTATGCAGGTATTGCTCCCGAAAATAAGGAAAAGACGCTGAACGCATTTTTTGAAGAGCTTGAGGCTATAAGAGAAGGCAAGGTAAGCGAAAAGGAGCTAAACGATGCCAAAAAGGCTTATATAAACCGTATGAAAGAAATCGAGGATAACCCTTCTATGCTTCCCTCGTGGTACTTTATGAGACTTGAAAGTGACATACCACACGACCCGACAAGCAATGCCCGAGAAATTGCAGGACTGACACTTGACGACGTGGTATGGGCTTCAAAGCAGATTGAACTCGATACGATTTACTACTTGACGAAGGAATGAGAGGTAGCCAGATGAAATTCAATAAATTTTCAAACGAGCTTTTGTCCGAATGCTATTACAAGGGCGTTCACAAGAGTGGACTTGAGGTAATAGTGATTCCAAAAAAGCAGATGACCCTCTACGCATTGTTTGCCACAAGGTACGGCTCTATGGACAACACCTTCAAGACCAACAATTCGGAATATATCACCGTTCCCGACGGCATTGCGCACTTTTTAGAGCACAAGCTGTTTGAGAGCGACGACGGCACGGACACCTTCTCACGCTTCACCAAGCTTGGCGCTTCAGCCAACGCATACACCTCAAACGAGGTGACGTCGTATCTTTTCTCGGCAACCGAGAACTATTACGAATCGCTCGAGGTCCTTCTCGACTTTGTAACTCACCCCTATTTTTCAAAAGAAAACGTTGAAAAAGAAATGGGCATCATCGAGCAGGAATTGAAGATGTACGAGGACAACCCTTACCGTTGGATGTATCAAGAGCTTGTCAAATGCCTTTATCAGAAGAACACTGTCAATATTCCTGTAGGTGGAACGGTTGAGTCCATTCACGAAATCACAGCTGATATTCTGTATGACTGCTACAACACCTTTTACAATCTCAATAATATGGTACTGATTGTATGTGGTGACGTTGAGCTTGATAAAATTGAGACGGTAATGGACAAGACGCTCGTCAAAAGTGAGGATATAAAGCTCGAAAAGAAGAGTGTAGACGAGCCCAGAGAGGTGGCAAGGGAATACAGCGAAAAGAGCTTCCCCGTTGCGTTGCCAATCTTTAATATAGGACTAAAGGACGTTGACGTAAACGTTTCGGGCAGAGAATATATCAAACGTGAATTTGAGCATCTGCTCATTGCAGAGCTGATTTTCGGCAAAACGACGGATTTTTATAACAGACTTTACTCAGAGGGTCTGATAAACCAGAAATTCGGCACGTCATACTACGCATCAAAAAGCTGGGGCTTCTTCATTGCCTCGGGCGAGAGCCGAGAGCCGAAGAAGGTGCTTGAAGAAATCAAAAAAGAGCTTGAACTTTGGAGAAGCAAGAAGCTGAGAATTGACCCATCCGACTTTGAAAGAGCTAAAAAGGTTATGTACTCGGCTTGTATTCAGGCGTGGAATTCCACCTCGGATATTGCAGAGGGCTTTTTGGACTACTATCTTGCCGACGCAGATATGATGGAGCTTTCCGAGGTACTGTCTGCAATCAGCATTGAGGACGTAGAAAAAAGACTCGTTACCTCTTACGACACTACTCTCACCTCGATGACGGTAGCGAGTAACAAGGAATAGGAGACACTTATGAAGCATTGGATTTCGTTTCCCGGGCTGAAAATTGAGCCGTTTGTGGTTGACCCTGTTGCATTCAATCTTTTTGGCAGAGACATAATGTGGTACGGCGTTATTATCTGTCTCGGTATGCTTCTTGCAATCTCATACGCGTATTATCGCTTTAAGAAGGAGAGCTTTACCGAGGACGAGTTTACCAACTACGTTGTTTTTCTGATTCCGATTTCGGTAATATGCGCAAGGTTATATTACGTTATTTTCGACCCGACGCCAAACTACCATTCCTTTATTGACGTAATTGCAATATGGCGTGGAGGAATAGGGATATACGGCGCTATTATCGGTGGTGCAATCGTATCAATCATCTATGCAAAAATTATCAAAAAACCAATCTTAAAGCTGCTTGACTGTGTTGCACCTGCAGTAATGATTGGGCAGATCATCGGGCGCTGGGGCAATTTTGTAAATGCCGAGGCGCACGGTGGAATAACAAATCTTCCCTGGCGAATGGGAATTGCGCCCTACCACGAGGGGCTACCCTTCAGTCAGGAGTATATGGTATACTACCACCCCACCTTTTTATACGAGTCGCTCTGGAATACGCTGGGCTTTTTGATAGCTCATTTCGTAGTCACAAAGCGTAAAAAGACCGACGGTAACGTCACCTTCTTTTATTTTGCCTGGTACGGTCTGGGCAGAGGCTTTATAGAGCTTCTCAGAACAGACAGCCTCAGAATTTTCGGAATGAAGGTGTCGGCGCTGGTGGGCTTTGCATGTGCAATAATATTTGGAATGCTTTTTATCAAAAACGTAAGGAGAGAAAAAAATGGCAATAATACTTGACGGAAAGCTTACTTCACAAAAGGTAAGACAGAGAATAAAAGCAGAGGTTGATTTAATCCCCGAGGGCGAGAGAAAGCCCGGTCTTGCAGTAATAATAGTCGGAGACGACCCTGCCTCACACGTTTACGTAAGAAACAAGAAAAAGGGCTGTGAGGAAGTCGGATTCCTGTCAAGAGAATACGCACTCCCCGAAAGCACTACCGAGGAAGAATTAATCGCTCTCGTCAAAAAGCTCAATACCGATGAGGAAATCGACGGAATACTCGTTCAGCTTCCCCTTCCAAAGCATCTTGACGACAAAAAGGTTATAGAGGCAATTGACTCGTCAAAGGACGTTGATGCATTCTCCTATCACAACGTTGGAAGAATAACAGTGGGAGACTACGATTTCCTTCCCTGCACCCCTGCGGGAGTTATGGAGCTCTTGAGAGAATACAACATTGACCCGTCGGGCAAGAACGCTGTAGTAATCGGCAGAAGCAATATAGTGGGCAAGCCTCAGGCGTTGCTTCTTCTCCAGGCAAACGCAACGGTAACAGTAGCTCACTCAAAGACGCAAAATCTTGCCGAGGTAACGAGAGGCGCCGATATTCTGGTAGTTGCAATCGGTAAAGCCAAGTTCGTTACGGGAGATATGGTCAAGGAAGGCGCCGTAGTAATCGACGTGGGAATGGACAGAGACGAAAACGGAAAGCTTTGTGGTGACGTTGACTTTGCAAGCGTTGAGCCAAAGGCGTCATACATCACCCCTGTGCCCGGAGGAGTCGGACCTATGACGATTACCGAGCTTTTGAAAAATACTCTTACTGCATACAAAAGGAATAAAAATTAATGGAGCTAATCTTACACGTTTTATTGCACGCAATCAAGCATTCAGCCCTCGACACCGTAAGGCTTATTCCCTTTTTGTTCGTTACATATTTTCTGATGGAGCTTTTAGAGCATGCAACGGGAGATAAGGTAACAAGGGCAGTTTCACGCTCGGGAAAGGTCGGTCCTCTCGTGGGCGCACTTCTCGGAGTACTGCCTCAATGTGGCTTTTCGGGGGCAGGCGCGAGTCTTTATTCGGGCAGAGTTATAACGCTGGGCACACTTTTTGCTATCTTTTTGTCCACCTCGGACGAGATGCTTCCCGTTATGATTTCAAGTAAAAGCCCGATTTCGACAATTCTGATTATACTCGGCGTAAAAATAGTAATCGGCTTACTCGTGGGATTTTGTGTAGATATACTCTTCAAGAGACAGCCCGTAAAGATTTCTCACGTCTGTCAGGACGAGGACTGCCATTGTGAAGAGAACGGAGCGCTTTTGTCTGCCCTTCGTCACACAGTCAGCGTTTCACTCTTTATTCTATCCGTCGGCTTTGCTCTTGAGGCTTTTATCGGTCTTGTCGGAGAGGACGTGCTTGCGCGCATAATGTCGGGTGTTCCCGTTTTGTCAAATATAATTTCTGCAACCGTCGGACTAATCCCCAACTGTGCCTCCTCGGTAATAATTACCGAATTGTACCTTGAAGGTGTAATTTCGGCAGGCGCAATGCTGTCGGGGCTTCTGACCGGCGCAGGAGTGGGCACTCTCGTTTTAATCAGAACCAACAAAAACCCTAAGGAAAACCTATTCATTATTCTTGCCCTTTGGGGAGTGGGTGTCGTATTCGGACTCCTTCTCGACCTCGTGGGCTTAGGAGCGCTCTTATGAAAAATCCAATAAAAAAAGTCATCGCTGTGCACGACCTTTCGGGCTTTGGCAGATGCTCCTTCTCGGTAATAATACCAACTCTTTCAGCCCTCGGAGTGCAGGTCTGCCCTCTCCCGACGGCAGTTTTGTCCACCCATACGGGTGGCTTTGAGGGCTTTACCTTCCGTGACCTTACCGACGATATTATCCCATACTTCGACCACCTTTTTACTCTGGACAGCGAATTCCACGCCTTTTACAGTGGCTTTCTCGGTAACGCAAATCAGATTGAGCAGGTCGAATATATGCTCAGGAGGGTCAAGGACAATATGCTCACGCTTGTTGACCCTGTTATGGGTGAGGACGGTGAGCTGTACTCTACGTACAACAACGAAATGATGCAGGGAATGAAAACGCTCGTGAAAAGTGCAGGCATCATCACTCCCAACATCACCGAGGCTTGCTTTTTAACCGACACCGAGCCAAAGGAAAGCTACTCCAAAGAGGATATTGATAAGCTCGTAAGAGAGCTGACTCGCCTGACCAACGGCAAGGTTGTCGTTACGGGAATTGAGGGAGACAGAAGTGTAAACTGCGCCTTTTCTCAGGACGGAGGCGTGACGGTAGAATATACCTCCAACAAGCGTGTCGGGGTACAATATCCCGGAACGGGAGATATATTCGCCTCGGTATTGCTTGGCAGACTCCTTCAGGGCAAGAGCCTTGAATATTCGATCAAGGACTCTTCGGCGTTCGTCAAGAGCGTAATGGAATACTCCTGTCAATTCGACTATCCGTCAAGAGAAGGCGTCCTTCTCGAAGCAAAATTATATGAATTATTTGACAGAAAATGAATATAATTTAGCAAGTATAATCTAAGGAGTACATAATGGACTATAAAATGATTGAATTAAACCCTTTCAAGAAAATCGGAAAGGATTGGGCACTCTTCGGTGTTGAGTCTGACGGAGTTGCCAATGCAATGACGGTAAGCTGGGGTGAGGCAGGCGTTTTGTGGAACAAGCCAATTTTCACCGTCTTTATCCGTCCTACAAGATACACCTACACTCTTGCCGAAAAAACCGAGCTTGCCACACTTTCCTTCTTTGGTGAGGAATATAAAAATACCCTTTCCTATTTCGGAAGGGTAAGTGGACGTGACGAGGACAAGCTGTCAAAGCTTGCGCACAAGACCGAAAACGGAATTCTGACCTTCGACAATGCTGAGCTGACACTCGTTGGCAAAAAGCTGTATTATACCGATATCGAGCCAAAAAACTTTGTTGACGAAGCCCTTGACTCGAATTACGATAACGACTATCACAGAGTTTACGTGTACGAAATCGTAGATGTGATAGAGTAAACGTTTAACTATATTATAAACAAAGAAGCTGAATTAGTAGTGTATTCTAAAGGATGGTAAATTCAAAGGCTGAACGATTGATTTCGTTCAGCCTTGTAATGTTTTAGGATATCCTAAACGTTTGAAATATGGTACACATATTCTATGCTTGTTACAGTTTCGGACATTACTTTCTGAAAACAAACAAATACTCATGTGCTATGAGCAAAAAATTATATTTTACACTATTTGTTTTCCAATATCCTGTTGCTTTGCAATTATGCTGTTCTTTTATAATAAGCTCTTTCAGTATGAAGCCTGCATCTTCAAATGTACGCATAACGTCAAAAGACATTGGAATCATATGTCCCTTTTGCCTTGTGTCACCCATAAGAACAGCACAAAACTTGTCTTTTTTAAGCACACGATAACTTTCTTCTGCAACTTTTTTCATCTCTTCAAGAAAATCTTTTACTTTTAATTGCGATAAATCATTCTCTATACCATCGCTATATTTAATAATATCAGCATAAGGTGGGTGTGTGCATATCAAATCAATACTGTTATCGGAAACAAAATCAAGATTTCTTGCATCACCCTTTTTGATATACACTTTCCCTTTTGCACCTTCCAAATCAAAAGTTGTTTTCTCTCTGCAACGTTGGAGTGCAACATCATTCACATCTACACCAATTATATCACGATTCAAAAGCTTTGCTTCAACAAGAGTAGTACCACCACCGGCAAATTGATCGAGAACTAAATCCCCTTCTTGTGAATATCTTAATATAATATTTCTCGGTATATAAGGTGACCAATTTCCTCGCCATTTTGCATCGTAAATTAAAATTCAGACCATCCAGTTGATTCACAATCTGGTTTCACCACAGCCATCTGCTTGAATTGCACTTCTCCAGGGCAAAGAACAATTTCCCCTTTTCTATATTTTTCAGCAGCAATATCTAAAGCTTCTCCAAAATCATTTGCTTCTATTTCAAATTCTTCTACAACTGTTTCTTCTATTGCAATAGTATATTTTGTCATAGTACACCTCATATAATTTTTTTATATTGACCATTTCCTAAAAATTCAATAAATCCTTTATCCCTCAGAAATTGCAACTGCTGTCTTATTTTAGGTTTAATATTATTATTTTGTGGATGCTTTATATGTAGCATATCCTCAAACTTATACATTTCTTCCAACGTGAATAGTTGCGACGAAATTTTATTAACACAATTCAAAACATCCATAAGCCAACCACGACCATTTATATCTTTTGTTTCAAGTCGATTGCTTTTGTTTACCTTACTAACAACACTTTCTATATTTATTATTTCACCATTTGATATTATATCAATTCGACCTTGTTCGGGGATTTTATCAATCAAAATATTGCAACCAATCCAACCGGCACGCCGCGCAGTCGATGCTAACGGTTTTCGTTTTTCAATAATATCAGGAACAAAAAAGTGTTTGGGAATTAAAATAAAATCCTTTACTTTTAGCTCTTGTTTTGAATAACTCATAAAGAAAAAATCGGGATTATCGTTACTTGTTATTCTTTCAATCATTGTACTGTAAGCACCGTCATTTATCTTATGTCCCAAAGTTCCATCTTTACTCTTTAATTCATATTCATTATTGCA
>JAZNRH010000118.1:0-2074 GCA_045590615.1 Eubacteriales bacterium | reverse complement strand
ATATACCTCAGCAATACTTTGGATTTGTTCTAAAAAAGGATTAGAAAACGTAAACCAGGGGGGTACTTTTGAAGTCAAAAGTACCCCCTTGGAACCCCCGAAAAACAATGTTATTTGTTTTTGGTTATGTTTTTCTTAATACAATAGCGTAGCTTTTCAACCATAACGTTTGCGTAGCAAACATTTCATAATCGCCTTGCGATTATTTCATATACGAAGTATATTTCACATTTGCGAAGCAAATATTTCACCAATAAAAAAGTGGCGTAAAGCCACTTTTTTGTTTATTTTACGTATTCATTTGCTTCGTAATAGTAGTTGTAGAGAGCTTTGACGAGATTTGAGAGCTTGCCGTTGCTGTCATTGACTTTATTCTTAACGTAGTTAAGTGCAGAGTAGGAAACCTCGCAATCATCCGACACAACGAGTGTGTAGTACTCGTCTAAATCCTGAGCTGCAATGTCGGCTATATCAACGTAAAGATAGGTTATATCTCCGTCCACCTTGTATTGTGGCGCAAGCTCAACTCCATTTACCACAAAAGTGTTCTGTGCCGTCTTGTCTGTCACCTTGAAATAGTGACGGATTGTCGTTTTATCCTCCAAGAGAAGTGTCGTTCCGTAGAACTCAAGTCCGTTGAGTGTACCGATCTTCGACGACTGTTCAACTGCGTTGATTGCATCAAGGTCAGCCGTTACGTTATCGAGTGCCTCTCTGTTATTGAAATAACTGTCGGCATAATCAATATAACTTTCGAGCGAATCAACGAGCGCCTCTGCCTTGACAAGCTCGGCATCAGTCTTTGCAAGCTCCTTGAAGCTCTCGATATAACTCAGCACGTTCAAATCTTGTATGGTAATTTCTTTTTTGTTAGTTCCAACGTTATAACTTGCTTTGAAATCGAAGTGCTTGCTCGAATCCTTGGGTGAAATATATATCATTGCATAATGCATATTTTTTGTGGCATCATACATAAGTCGATTTTGAACGAGCTCAAAACCACTTGTTTGGACAAAGATTGAATTGGCAGAAATTTTTGTTTCGTCAACCGAAAAATAAATTTTCATTCCAATCGCACCGTCGAGTACAAGGCTCACTCCTATGCACTCTACTTTTTTAGCCTCCTTTACGGATATAACACCGTTTACGGTCTCTATCTCAACGGTATTAATGTTGAAATCATAAGCATCAACCACTTCTACCCTTATCAGATAATTTTTATTTATATCTCGGGGGACTAAAAATTTGATTTTTGCAACAATTCCGTTAGTATCGTCCTCTACATTCAAGCTATCCCATATCAAAACAATAGGATTCAAATCTAAACTTCCACTTTGTAAAAAATCAAGATTTGACAGAGCGTCTCCGTGTGTAATACCTTCAACAGATAATTTGTCAGAATAATATACATTAAGTTGAAGCCCTGACAGCCCTGAATTATTGCTTATTGATATGGGCAATTCTACGATTTCGCTATCCTCTCCGCCTTCTATAACCACATTCTCAACGCCGACAGTTACAACGCTTGCAAAAGACAAAACGGAAAGCAAAAGCATTAATAGAAATATGAATGTTGCAAGAATAATTTTTCTTTTCATAATTGCCTCTCAGTTTTTAGCTTGTAAAAATTGTATCGTTTGCAAAGTAATTCTGAATTATGCTTAATAAATGTAATCATAGTTAACGAAGATTGTATCGTTAACAGAGCTTACTACGTCCTCAGAATCTGCTTCGAATACTTCAACGATGATTGTTGCAAGAACAAGGTCGTCGTTAGCATCTTCGTAGTAGAGCATAAGCATATCGATTGTAGCGATTTCAGCAAGCTCAGCATCGATAGCTGCGATTTCAGCGTCGATAGCTTCAATCTCTTCAGCATCTTCTACAGGATCAAGCTCAGCCTTCTGAACTGTAAGAGCTGTCTTGTTGTCTATGATTTCCTCTGTACGAGCGTCAATCAACTCAACCATTTCAGCAAGCTCATCAAGAGTGAACTGCTTGTACTCTGCAGCTTCATCAGCATCGTTAGCAAGACCCCAGATTGTTACAGAAGAAGCAACCTTAGCTGCGTAAT
>JAZNRH010000117.1:0-3620 GCA_045590615.1 Eubacteriales bacterium | reverse complement strand
GATTCCATAATGCGAGAGTATATGTACAAGCTCCCGTCTGACAAAAATGTCAAAGAGCTGGTTATTACCAAGAAAATTGTAGAAAAAACAAGTAATAAGTAATAGTGAATAGGTGGGGCTGTAAAAAAACTAATTTGTTTTTTTACAGCTCTTTCTTGTCATATAGGAAATTGCTTTGAATCAACCTCGCCGTTTTGCCTTGCTTTAGTTTAGAAAAAGTAAGGATAGGCGAGATTTGCCAGTGGCGGCTCGCCACTTTTTTGTAAAATATAATTAAAATCTATTGCAAATGAAAATAGAATATGGTAAAATATTATCATAATAGTGAAAAAGGAGAAAATTTTATGAAAAGATTTTTGAGTATATTACTCGTTCTTTCGATGCTTCTTACTGCATTTGCCCTTGTTGGATGTGGCGATGAGGAAGAGGTTGAAGAGAAAAAAGAGAGTAATTCGGCAGAGGAAGATATGGCAGCAGCGCTTGAAAAGGGAGATATCTTTGCCGAGCGTGCAGCAGTAGATGACGGACTTGACGACGAGCTTGATTTTGGTGGCAAGACGCTCCGTGTTGTATGTCACAACGACGGATACGAGATGTTTCCTTCAGAATTGGAGATAAATAAGGGTGACCTTATTAAAGATGCCAAGGCTACAAGAAACAAGGTTGTTGAAGATAAGCTCAATTGTAAAATCGAGCTTGTATATAACGCAGGAATTGTTGAGCTTCAGAATCACGTTACCAAAACCGTTATGTCGGGCACCGATGAGTTCGACCTTCTTGTTGTACACGTGAATACCTCGGCTGCAATGCTTACCAAGAATCTTTTCCTTAACTGGTATGATATTCCTCACGTAGATTTTTCAAAGCCTTGGTGGGCTGCGACAACGTCAACCGAGCTTACATACGACGGAAAGTGCCTCCTTGCAATTTCCGACCTCAACGCAACGGCAATCCTTTGCACCCGAGTTTTGTTTTTTAATAAGGCACTTGCAAATTCGTGGGATTTGGGAAATCTTTACGATTTAGTGCTTGATGGCAAATGGACCTATGATGAGTTCTACAACAGAATTAAGGACATTTATATGGACTCAGATGGCTCGGGTGACCGTTCTGTAGGTGACTTTTACGGTGCTATTTTTGGCGAGCAAAACGCTTGGCTTTGGGGCTTTAATAACCCTGCTGTAACCAAGGACTCTGACGGAGTGCCTCAGATTACAATCAAGACAGATAAAATCAACAATATAGTTCAGACTATATACGACCTTTATCACAACACAACGGGCGTAAGATATAAGCGCAACGAGGAGACTGAAAGCATTCCTGATGCTTTTATCAATCGTGAGGCAATATTTATTGAAACCGTAATTCAAGGAGCAACATGGCCGGGCTTCAGAAACTTTGAGGACGATTACGGAATTCTTCCATTTCCTAAGTGGGATGAATATCAGGAAAACTATTATTCACACGTTTATGGAGAGCACACCGTTTCTTCCGTTCCCAAGACTGTTAAGGACCCTGCGTTTGTCGGCGCTTGCGTTGAGGCTCTCTCATACGAATCGTGGAAGACCCTTACACCAACCATTTACGAAATCGCACTCAAGACTCGTTATCTCAGAGATAACGAATCCAAAGAGGTTCTTGATATAGTACTCGATAACCGTTACTTTGACTTCGGCTTTGTTTACGGAAGTGGAGGCTGTATGAGCAACGTTCTTTGGACCATCGTAAGAAGCTCATCGCCTAATTTTGAATCGTGGTATTCAAAGAATTACCCAATGGCAAGGCTTACCTTAAAGAAGATTTTGAAGGTATTTGATAAGTGCTAAATATGAAACAAAGGAAGAGAATCGCTTCGGCGATTTTCTTCCTTTTGTGTTTTTTGCTCACTTTTTATAAGCTTCCATTTTATTTTATCAAAAAAATCCATTGTAATGTAAAAATAAATATGTTAATATTATGATAAGTGATAACATATAAAAAGGGGATTGAATATGAAAAGATTTTTGAGTATATTACTCGTTCTTTCGATGCTTCTTACCACCCTTGCCCTTGTTGGATGTGGCGATAAGGAAGAGAATGAAGAGAAAAAAGTGAGCGTTTCTGCAGAGGACGATATGGCAGCAGCGCTCGAAAAAGGCGATATCTTTGCCGAGCGTGCAGCAGTAGACGACGGACTCGACGACAGTCTTGATTTTGGTGGCAAGACACTCCGTGTCGTATGTCACAACGACGGATATGAGATGTTTGCTCAGCCCGAAGAAATTAACAAGGGCAACCTGATAAAAGATGCCAAGGAAACGAGAAACAGAGTAGTAGAGGATAAGCTTAACTGTAAAATAGAGCTTGTGTACAATGCCGGTATAGTAGAGCTTTTGGAGCATGTGACAAAAACCGTAATGTCAGGTACAGACGAGTTCGACCTTATTGCAGTTCACGTAAATACTTCTGCTGCAATGCTTACAAAGAATCTTTTCCTTAACTGGTATGATATTCCTCACGTAGATTTTTCAAAGCCTTGGTGGGCTGCAACAACGTCAACCGAGCTTACGTACGACGGAAAGTGTCTTTTCGCAATATCCGACCTTAACGCAACGGCTATTCTTTGTACCCGTGTAATGATATTCAACAAGGCGCTTGCAAATTCGTGGGATTTGGGAAATCTTTATGATTTAGTGCTTGAAGGCAATTGGACCTACGACGAGTTCTATAGCAGAATCAAGGATATTTATATGGACTTGGACGGTTCGGGCGACCGTTCTGCAGGCGACTTTTACGGTGCAGTTTTCCGTGAGTGCGACGCTTGGCTCTGGGGCTTTAATAATCCTGCTGTAACAAAGGACTCTGACGGAATTCCTCAGATTACTCTCAGAACCGATAAAATCAATAGCATTACGTCTGCAATTTACGACCTTTATTACAACACAACGGGCGTAAGATACGTTCCTCGTGAAGATGACGAAAATATTCATCTTGCATTCCTTGACCGTAGAAATATATTCCTTGAGACCTTCCTTGAGGCAGTTACGTATACGGGATACAGAAACTTTGAGGATGACTTCGGTATACTTCCGTTTCCCAAGTGGGATGAGTATCAGGAGGAATATTACACACACGTTTACGGTGAGCATACTGTTACGACAATTCCCAAGACAGTCACCGATCTGGAATTCGTTGGTGCTTGTGCCGAGGCTCTTGCCTACGAGTCGTGGAAAACTCTCACTCCTACCATTTACGAAATCGCACTCAAGACCCGTTACCTCAGAGATAACGAATCCAAAAAGGTTCTTGATATAGTACTCGATAATCGTTATTTCGATTTCGGCTTTGTATATGGCGCAGGAACCTGCCTTACAGACGTTCTCAGAGAGGTTATCAGAAACGGAAACCCCAACTTTGAGTCGTGGTATAACAAGAAATATCCAATGGCAAGATTGAACCTGAAGAAGATATTAAAGATTTTCGATAAACTTTAATAAAAGGGGCTGTAAAAAACTGATATAGTTTTTTTACAGCCCTGTGCGTTCGGAGATAGCCGAAGGGAATCGAACTATTATCGCCGAGAAAAGCCCTTTTCGGTCTAAATTTTCCCTTGTCGCTTGGAATACGTGTAGTATTCCTGC
>JAZNRH010000116.1:0-4621 GCA_045590615.1 Eubacteriales bacterium | reverse complement strand
CGCTGTCCATGGGGTTATTGCGGAAAAAGGCATCAAAAATAACGGTCTCATTCATATCCTTGTGATTGAAGTAGCCCTGCATCATGGTCAATTCGTACAAATCCGTCATGAGGGTCAGGTTTTGTTTTTCCATTGTTATTTCCTCCGATTCATAAAGCATTCAAATGCTTTTTAAATAAAGTATTTATAACCAAAAGACATTATAGCACTTTATTTCCTAAAATACCATCTTTAGTTCACGAAAGCCCTTGACAATGGGGCGAAAAGGGAACTATAATCTCTTGTAGAAAAAGACGATGACGAAGACAGTAAGCTGTTTGCCAAAGGCAAAGCGAGCCGGAGAGGGTGAAAGTCCGGTGCGAGTAACAGACAGCCCAATATCACTTCTGAGTTGCAGGCTGAAAAACATTCGGCGCATGAAGCGTCTGTGCGAGTAGGTTCTGACGGTTCTCCGCTCCGTTACAGCGGACGCATATGAACAAACGGAGTATGCAGTAACAGGTGGTTTGCGAAGCGATAGCTCGTCCTTTTACGGACGGGTTTTTTTATTTTTAAATCCCGGATGACTGCAGATGAAACAGGAGGTAGAAACATGTACCAAAAAGTATCCACGAATCTGAATTTCGTAGAGAGAGAAAAAGAAACAGAAAAATTTTGGAGAGAGAACGATATTTTCCAAAAGAGTATGAAGGCAAGAGAAGGCTGCCCGACTTATACATTCTATGACGGACCGCCTACAGCCAACGGAAAGCCTCATATCGGACACGTGCTCACCAGAGTTATCAAGGATATGATACCCCGTTACCGTTCTATGAAGGGTAATTTCGTGCCCCGTAAGGCAGGCTGGGATACCCACGGACTCCCCGTAGAGCTTGAGGTAGAAAAGCTTCTCGGACTCGACGGCAAGGAGCAGATAGAGGAATACGGACTTGAGCCCTTTATCGAAAAGTGTAAGGAAAGCGTATGGAAGTACAAGGGAATGTGGGAGGATTTCTCATCAACCGTTGGCTTCTGGGCTGATATGGATAACCCTTACGTTACTTATGAAAACAGCTTCATAGAGTCGGAGTGGTGGGCACTCAAGCAGATTTGGGAAAAGGGACTTTTATATCAGGGCTTCAAGATTGTGCCCTACTGCCCAAGATGTGGCACTCCCTTGTCATCACACGAGGTAGCACAGGGCTATAAGGACGTTAAAGAACGCTCTGCAGTAGCGAAGTTCAAGGTAAAGGGCGAGGATAACGTTTATATTCTCGCGTGGACAACAACACCCTGGACACTTCCTTCAAACGTTGCTCTTTGTGTAAATCCCGATGAAAGCTACGTAAAGCTTGAAACCGAGGGCGAGGTTTATTACATGGCAGAGGCACTCGTAGACTCTGTAATAAAGACCGAGTATACAATCCTCGAAAAATATCTTGGTAAAGACTTGGAGAGAATGGAATACGAGCCTCTCTACGATACCAAGCCAAACAAGAAGGCGTATTTCGTAGTATCTGATAAATACGTTACACTCACCGACGGTACCGGCGTAGTTCATATAGCTCCTGCATTCGGTGAAGATGACTATAACGTCGGAAGAAGATGGGATTTGCCTTTTGTTCAGACAGTTGACGCAAAGGGTGAATTGACAGATAAAACTCCTTGGCAGGGCACCTTCTGCAAGGATGCAGACAAGGAGATTCTCAAGGATCTCAAGGATAGAGGCTTACTCTTCGACGCACCCAACTTTGAGCACAGCTATCCATTCTGCTGGCGTTGTGATACTCCTCTTATTTACTATGCCCGCGAGAGCTGGTATATCAAGATGACCGACGTCAAGGACGACCTCATTAAGAATAATAACACTATTAATTGGATTCCCGAAAGTATTGGTAAGGGAAGATTCGGCGACTGGCTCGAGAACGTTCAGGATTGGGCAATCAGCCGTAACAGATATTGGGGAACGCCTCTTAATATCTGGACCTGTGAATGTGGACATCAGCACGCAATCGGCTCAATCGAGGAGCTCAAGGCAATGTCAGAAAACTGCCCCGACGATATAGAGCTTCACCGTCCGTTTATCGACGCAGTTACGATTAAGTGTGAAAAGTGTGGCAAGCAGATGCACAGAGTTCCCGAGGTTATAGACTGTTGGTTCGACTCAGGCTCAATGCCCTTTGCACAGCACCATTATCCATTTGAAAACAAGGAGCTTTTCGAGGCTCAGTTCCCTGCAGACTTCATCTCAGAGGCTGTAGACCAGACGAGAGGCTGGTTCTATTCACTTCTCGCAATTTCAACGCTTATTTTCAATAAAGCACCATATAAGAACGTAATAGTTCTCGGTCACGTTCAGGACGAGAATGGACAAAAAATGTCTAAGTCAAAGGGCAACGCCGTTGACCCGTTTGAAGCGCTTGAAGCGTATGGTGCAGATGCAATCCGTTGGTATTTCTATACCAACTCAGCACCCTGGCTGCCCAACCGTTTCCACGGAAAAGCAGTTATCGAAGGACAGCGTAAGTTTATGGGTACTCTTTGGAACACCTACGCATTCTTCGTGCTTTATGCAAACATTGACGAGTTTGACGCTACCAAGTATCAGCTTGAATACGATAAGCTCACCCTTATGGATAAGTGGTTACTCTCCCGTCTGAATACGATGGTGGGCGAGGTAGACGATTGCCTTGCAAATTACAAAATCCCCGAGGCAGCAAAGGCGCTTGACTCCTTCGTTGACGAAATGAGTAACTGGTACGTGCGCCGTTCACGTGAGAGATATTGGGTACAGGGTATGACACAGGATAAGATTAATGCCTATATGACCCTTTATACAGCTCTCGTAACCGTCGCAAAGGCAGCAGCACCAATGATTCCGTTTATGGCAGAGGACATCTACAGAAATCTCGTTTGTATGATTGACAAGAACGCTCCCGAAAGCGTACATCTCTGTTCATTCCCCGAGGTTAACAGCAATCTGATTGATGCAGACCTTGAGGCTAATATGAACACAATACTTGACATCGTTGTCAACGGACGCGCAGCAAGAAACGGAGCTTCAATCAAGAACCGTCAGCCTATTGCAAAAATGTACGTTAAGTCGGACTTCGTTCCCGATATCCTCTATCACGAAATCATAAAGGAAGAGCTCAATATCAAGTCGGTTGAGTTCATCGACGATGCCTCCGAGTATATCTCATACTCCTTCAAGCCACAGCTCAAGACTGTAGGTCCAAAGTATGGCAAGCATCTCAATCAGATCAGAGAATATCTTGCCAACGTAAACGGAAGCGAGGCAAAGGCAGAGCTTGACAAGAACGGAGTTCTTGCCATGAGCTTCGACGGAGACGCAGTAGCTCTTGCCGAAGAGGATTTGCTCATTTCACTTGAGCAGAAGGAAGGCTTCCATGCAGTTACTTATAAGGGAGTTACAGTTGTCCTTGATACAACACTCACCCCCGAGCTGATCGAGGAAGGCTTTGTAAGAGAAGTAATCAGTAAAATCCAGACAATGCGTAAGGAAGCAGACTTCGACGTTATGGACCACATCACCGTCTACGTTTCGGGCAACGCAAAGATTGCCGAGCTCGTAAACAATAATAAGGACGAGATTTCCACCGACGTTCTTGCAGATAACATCGTGACAGATAAGCTTGCAGGCTACTCAAAGGAATGGGACATCAACGGCGAAACCGTAACCCTCGGCGTAGAGAAGATATAAAGAATAAAGCGCAAAAACCTCCCGAAACCACGGGAGGTTTTTTGCACCCAACGGCATTCGTTGATATGTAAAATCCATTGTTGGAAGTTTTTTGTTGACAAAATTATTTTTGTGGGGTATAATAACTATGCTAAACATAACTTAATATTGGAGAAGTGGGACTTTTTCTTTTCATAGGGATACTATACCCTTTTTTTGCCATACTATTTTTGAATTTGTTAAAAACGCAAATTCCACTAAATAGTGTGGTGAAATCCTACTTCTACTTTAGTTATGTTTAGCGACAATTGGAGTTTGCGTTTTTAGTGCGATAACTTCGGTTGTCGCACTTTTTTATTTTATTCTACGGAGGAAACACCTATGAGAAAAACACTCAGATTAACAATCCTTTTGGCATTAGCTGTATGCCTCATCACTGCATTCGCCCTGTCAGCCGATGCGGCGACAACGGTGAAAAGTGGCTCTTGTGGAACGAACCTCACCTACTTTCTCGACTCCGACGGAGTCCTCACCATCAGTGGTACGGGTGATATGAAAAATTGGTCATCATCTTCTTCAGTGCCGTGGTATTCAAAACGTTCGGCTGTAATGTCCGTTGTGATTGGCAATGGCGTGACGAGTATAGGCTCTTATGCGTTCTCTCGGTGCACGAGCCTCACGAGCATCACCATCCCCTCGAGTGTAACGAGCATAGGGGAAGGGGCGTTCTGGTATAGCGATAGGCTTACGAGCATCACCATTCCCTTAAGTGTAACAAGCATAGGCAATTATGCGTTCGAAAATTGCACGAGTCTTGCAGAAATAGAAGTCGATGAAAATAATACAAAATATTGTGACGTTGATGGAGTATTATATAATGATGAAAAAACAACACTTATTCAATATCCGGCAGGAAAACTCACAACCTCTTATACCATC
>JAZNRH010000115.1:0-6089 GCA_045590615.1 Eubacteriales bacterium | reverse complement strand
GTATTACAAGGGAAAGTAACGAAGATAGGGACGAAAATCACCCTTGAAACCGACAAGAGTTCGGCTCCCTTTGGCTATACTACGCGAATTTCCTATCTCACGAAATCGTTCTTGATAACCTAAAAACCAAAATCTTCTTTCATAAGTCTTAAGTTTTCTATAGCAAGAGGTGTTTTTTCACCGTACTTTTCCTCAAATTCAATTTCGGGGGAAAGTGCCTTAAGATTAATTTCCTTTGGCACGCCACCGTTAACTTCAAGCATATTCTCTCTGAATAATTTTCTCAAAACATCCTCAGGAAGCACCATAGGTGAAAACTCATCGTCAAATTCATATATAGTTTCTGTTTCTGTAAAGAAGCCCCTGACAACGTGGTTAAGAGCAGCAGGCTCTTTTTTCTCTAAATCAAGAACGTTTGAGCCCGTATCTGTTCCGAACATAATTCTGTCGGCATATTTTATGAAAAACTCTGTCCAATCTTTTTTGTTTTTCTGGAAATCGTAATACATAAAGAGGCTGGGGCACACGTCGAGCCTGAGATTTTCATATTTATTCAGAATAGCCTCTGCCCAATCAATATGCTCAGACAAAAAGCCGAAATGAGCAAGAGTTATCTTTAATTTCGGGAATTTTTCAAGCATTAAATCTAAATCCTTGAGCATATCATAAAAATGAATATATGGATTTTTCGAATGCCATTTTCTTTGAGGCTCGGGAATTTCTTCAATATCTCTGTAGCATATCTCTGCGCCACCTATGTGGATTGTGATAGGCATCTGAGTTTCCTCCATAAAGCTGAAGAAGGGCTCGTAAATCTTATACGAGAGGTGAGGATATCCACTTTGATACATACCCTCTGAATAAAACATCTTTATGCCGTCATAGCCTGCTTCTCTGTACATTTTTGCCTGATTTAATAAATCTTTGGCATCTGATTTTTCTTTTCCTTTTGTGAGATGCAATCCGGCATAAACAAAGACAGGTATTGATAAATTCTTTTTCAAATACATAGCCTTAAGATTTTGCATTTTGCCTGTATGCGCTGCAAAAACACTATCGGTATCATTAGGATGCTCGTTTATAGCACAAAAGGTTATCTCCTTGTAGTTGAACTGCCTGACAACGTCTTCGAAAAATGCCACTGTTTCTGCAAGTGGTATTTCTGACCATATGTGCATATGATTGTCACTTAACGGAATACTCGTCATAATATTTTCCCTCCGAAATATTTTTTTATAAAAAGCTTATACTGATAAATTCAGAATTGATAAATTTTTTCAATCGAGAATTTGCCATTTCTCATAATTATTTATTGATTTCAAGCCTTACTTGAAATCATTATACTATTATTTGCCGTTTATGTCAATAAAAAGGGGCTGTGAAAAACTAAATTAGTTTTTTACAGCCCTGGTTTTTTTACACGTCGAAGTAGCCGAGAATGAAAATTCCCACAAAGGCGATGGCAATTGCCAGATAATGCTTCCACGAAAGCTTTTCCTTGAGGAAAATTCTGCTCCAGAGCACAGATACTGCGCAATAGGACGAAATAATCGCAAAGCCCTGAACCTGTCCTGAAACGACTACCATCATATAGAACACCTGACCAACCGTTTCGCAGGTACCACCAATCAGCTTGGTTGTGTCGAACTTCTTATCAATTTTCTGGCGCTTGATTACAAATACGTATATAGCAAAAATTATTGCCATAAAGAACCACGTGAACTCGTAAGCCGTATTGAGAATATCGCCACAGAGCAGGTCTACTCCGTCCTCGCCAAGCTCCTGAGCACGCACGGCATTGCCTGCCACAAAATCACCTATGTACTTGTCTGCAATCAAGGTATCAACAAATGTACCAACAGCATCGAGTATACAATACAATATCGGAAATGCAATTGCGATAAAGCTCTTTGTATATTTTCTGCCCGAAACAGACTGTCTCATTTCTCTTGCTTCATCATTTTCGCTATATTCAATAATACCCAGAGCAAGAACACCGATTACTGTACAGATAATACCTACAACAATCGGAATGTTGAGGAAAACCTCGTTGCCTTCGGGCTCTGAGTTCCAGCTGATACCAAATATTATCATGCTCAGAAGAGCTGCCATTGCGCCCGAGGTATTACAAATGGGAGATGAAATAGAAAGCTCAATATATCTGAGCGCTACGTAACCAAGCATCATTGAAAGGATATAGAAAAACGATGCAGGTAAATAGGTAATGATATCCGAGAACGAAAATGGTACGCCACCGATAGTAATCGAATAAATTGCGTGTATTCCCATAATTAAACCAACGGCAATACCCACCTTGTAGTGTGAATACTTGTCGCTTTGCTTTGAGCCTGCCTTACTGAACAAGTCAGAGCCACTCCAACAAAGCATTGCTATAATAGCTGCTATAAACCAATTCATAGCTTTTCCTCCTTATTTTTTATTTAATCTATATTAACGAGATTTGCCTCGATTAGCTTCTGCAAGGACATAAGTATTCCAAGCTTTGCATGAGCCCAGGTAAGACCACCCTGAAAATAAACTGCGTAGGGCTCACGGATAGGACCGTCGGCAGAAAGCTCAATCGACGAGCCCTGAATAAACGCGCCTGCAGCCATAATAACGTCGTTATCGTAGCCCGGCATCGGCCAGGGCTCAGGAATGGCAAAGCTGTCAACCGGAGCTGCAGCCTGAATTCCGTGGCAGAACGCCTTCATTGCCTCGGGTGAGCCAAGCTCAACTGCCTGAATTATATCGTGTCGGCTTTCGGTGGAATTTGGAACTACCTTATAGCCGAGCCTTTCGTAAATATTAGCTGCGAAAATTGCGCCCTTCAAAGCCGAAGCAACGACTGTCGGTGAAAGGAAAAGTCCCTCGTAAAGACTCGTCATAACTCCGAGATTTGCTCCCACCTCTTGACCAAGTCCGGGTGCGCTCAAGCGATATGCACAACGCTCGATACACTCCTTCGTACCGACGATATAACCACCGATTGGTGCAAGTCCACCACCGGGATTTTTAATCAGCGAGCCAACCGTCATATCTGCACCGACGTCAGAGGGCTCGATTTTTTCAACGAACTCACCGTAACAGTTATCCACCATACAGATTACGTCGGGCTTTATTCCCTTTATAAACGAAATAAGACTACCTATTTGCTCAACCGAGAAGGTCGGGCGTGTCTTATACCCCTTTGAGCGCTGAATTGTAACAAGCTTTGTTTTATCGTTTATGGCTTTTCTGATACCTTCGAAATCAAAGCCACCGTCAATAAGCTCAACCTCACGGTAGCTTACGCCATACTCCATAAGAGAGCATTTCGACTCTCTTATTCCTATTACCTCTTCAAGAGTGTCATAAGGTCTGCCAACGGGAGAAAGAAGCTCGTCACCGGGCAACAGATTTGCCGAAAGCGCAATAGCAAGAGCGTGAGTGCCACAAGTAATCTGCGCTCTGACGAGAGCCGCCTCGGTATGAAATATATCGGCGTACACCTTTTCAAGCGTATCTCTGCCAAGGTCGTCGTAGCCATAGCCCGTCGTACCTGCAAAACAAGCTGCGCTGACTCTGTTTTTTTGCATTGCGGAAATAACCTTTGCCTGATTGTACTCGGCAATGGTATCTATAGTCTTGAATCTCTCTTCAAGCCCCTTCAGAATTTTCTGACCGAAGCCAAAAACCTTATCCGAAATACCAAGCTGAGAAAAAATATTTTCCATTCTTATCACCTCTTAAAAAAACGAGATAATTATACATCTTTTTTAGTTAATTGTCAATATTTTACACCTACAAATCTTGAAAAGTTCAAGCAGTTGTGATAAACTATAGCCGAAGGGAATCGAACTATTATCGCCGAGAAAAGCCCTCTTCGGTCTAAATTTTCCCTTGTCGCTTGGAATACGTGTAATGTATTACAAGGGAAAGTAACGAAGATAGGGACGAAAATCACCCTTGAAACCGACAAGAGTTCGGCTCCCTTTGGCTATAAACGTCATAAATTTCATATGAGGAGAGAGAAAAATGAGAAACCTCTACGTGTCAACGAGAAGCGCAAGCTTTGAAATCAAAGGTGCGTCTCCCTATTATGCGCCCAAACCGTTTGACGTTTATCTCAACGGGAAAAAGGTAATGACGAGTGATAAAAACGTATTTTCACTCTATTCGCTTACCCCGGATACTGTATATATGATTAAGGCAGGCGACGAGTGCACCACCTTTAAGACAAGAAGTGAGACGGCCTTTGTTGACGTCAGGAAATTCGGCGCCGTAGGTGACGGTGAGACCGACGACACCCGAGCAATTCAGACGGCTCTTTCTACTGTGCCCGAAAATTCTACTATTTATTTCGGGGAAGGCAGATATCGTACCACCTCTCTGTTTTTCAAGAGCAACATCACCGTATATCTTGACAAGGGCGCTGTTATACTCGGTGAAACTGACAGAACAAAATACCCAATTCTCCCCTCGTGTATAGCAGAAAACACCTATCTTACCTCCTGGGAAGGCGAAGAGGCAGACACCTTTGCATCGCTTATCAGCGTTATGGGTGCATCCAACGTTGCAATAGTGGGCGAGGGCGAAATTGATGCCAATGCTCAGAACGGAGATTGGTGGATAAACCCTAAGGTGAAAAGAATTGCCTGGCGCCCAAGGACTGTCCAGATTGCCAACTCTGACAACGTGACCCTTGCAGGTGTTACTATCAAAAACAGCTATAGCTGGACAATTCATCCTGTTTTCTCAAACAACGTGCAGTTCATTGACGTTAAGATTGAGAACCCTGCCAATGCTCCGAACACCGACGGAATTGACCCCGAAAGCTGTAAAGGGGTAAATATATTCGGCTGTTATATCCACGTGGGAGACGACTGCATCGCAGTTAAATCCTGCAAATACGACCTTGCAAATAAGCTGAAAAGACCCTGCGAAAATATCACTATAAAGAACTGTCACCTTGATTCAGGACACGGTGGAATTGTTATAGGCAGTGAAATGTCGGGTGGCGTAAAGAAGCTGACGGCAACCAACTGTCTTATGACCTCTACCGACAGAGGACTCAGAATAAAGACGAGGCGAGGACGTGGAAAATTAGCTGTTATAAGCGAGCTTACCTTCAGGGATATTGAAATGCGAAACGTTCAGAGCCCCTTCGTAATGAATATGTTTTATTTCTGCGACCCCGACGGACACAGCGACTACGTGCAAAGCAGAAACGCCCTCCCACCGGATGACAGAACACCGAGACTTGAAAGCTTTGTTTTCGAGAACGTTCACGCTACGGGGGCAGAGCACGCAGGCTGTTATTTTGACGGGCTGCCCGAAGCGCCGATTGAAAGCGTAACGCTCAAAAACGTTGATATTTCCTTTACGGAACGTGAGGTCGAGCCGGGACTTGCAGCAATGTCCGACGGCTGTACGTTAGTTAGTAAGCAGGCAATCTACGCCGAAAACGTAGCCGAGCTGATTTTGGACAACGTTACCTTCACAGGCTACGAGAACGAAAAATACGTATTGAAGAACGTTGGTAAGCTAATCGAAAAAGGGGCAATAAAAAAGTGGCGAGCCGCCACTGGCAAATCTCGCCTATCCTTACTTTTTCTAAACTAAAGCAAGGCAAAACGGCGAGGTTGATTCAAAGCAATTTAAGTCGGATCGTAGCCATGTCGTTCTGTGAGCCAAGGAGTTGTACAAAAGGATTGTCTTCCTAAGCCCGCTTGGCCTCCGACTTCAATAAAAAAGTGGCGACCCGCCACTGGCAAATCTCGCCTATCCTTACTTTTTCTAAACTAAAGCAAGGCAAAACGGCGAGGTTAATTCAAAGCAATTTCTTATATGATAAAAAAAGTGGCAAGCCGCCACCGGCAAATCTCGCCTATCCTTACCTTTTCAAAACTAAAACAAAGCAAAACGGCGAGGTTAATTCAAAGCACTTTCCTATATGATAAAATAATGGCAAGGCGAAATCGCCTTGCCATTGTTTTTAACTATTATAAATCCTTTACAAGAGCAACTGCCTCAGCAACGAGCTTTGTAATGCCGTCGAAATCGCCTGCATCAATCTTGTCGTTGGGAGTCATCCAGCTACCACCACA
>JAZNRH010000114.1:0-12930 GCA_045590615.1 Eubacteriales bacterium | reverse complement strand
CCAAGCGACAAGGGAAAATTTAGACCGAAAAGGGCTTTTCTCGGCGATAATAGTTCGATTCCCTTCGGCTATCTCCGAACGCACAGGGCTGTAAAAAAACTATATCAGTTTTTTTACAGCCCATTTTCTTATTTGTTATTTACTGTGAAATTATATCGTTGATTTTGTAAACCTCGAGGAATTTTTCTCTCTTTTCCTTTGCCATTTCTTCCATTTTTGCAAGGTCGTCAGGAGCAATCTTAGCAAGAGCTTCTGCATCAAGCTTGCCCTTATAGAACTTGTCAAAGTCAAGTGCGAAGCTTATGTCCATATAACCGATTTTTCCTTCACGTTCTGTTATAACGAGGTTTGACTTGCCCTCGTAAAGAAGCTCTACCGCCTTGAACGCCATAAGAGAAGCTGTCATTCTGTCTCTTTGTGTCGGCGAACCTCCTCTTTGAACGTGAGAAAGACGGGCATGCTTGGTTTCTATCTTGGTTCTTTCTTCAATTCTCTTAGCAAGATTTTCGGAAAACTCCTTGCCCATATTCTCGGACACTACAATTATAAAATTGCGCTTCTGATTGAATTTGGATTCGAGCATCTTAGCAACAAGCTCATCCTCGTTGAAGGGTATTTCCTTTGTGACAATAGCTGTTGCGCCAACTGCAATTCCGGCATAAAGAGCAAGATAGCCAGAGCCGTTACCCATCACCTCAACAACATCGCATCTTGCGTGAGATTCGCAGGTGTCACGAAGACGGTCTACCATCTGTACAACGGTGTTAAGTGCAGTGTCAAAGCCAATTGTATAATCGGTGCTTGAAATATCGTTATCAATTGTGGTGGGTATTCCGATACAGGGAATTCCTCTGTCGGTAAGGTCTCTTGCGCCTCTGAAGGTTCCGTCGCCACCGATAGTAATAATACCGTCGATTTCGTTTTCCTTGCAGGTCTTTACAGCCTTCTGCAAGCCCTCCTCGGTTTTGAATTCAAGACATCTGTCCGAATAAAGCGCTGTACCACCAACGTTTATAATATTTGAAACGTCTCTGTCGTTGAGAAGCTTCATATCATTGTCTATAAGACCCTTATATCCCCTGCGTATTCCCATTACCTGTGCGCCATTAGCAATTATAGCTCTTGTGAGCGCACGAAAGCAAGGGTTCATACCCGGAGCATCTCCACCGGAAGTAAGAATACCTATTCGTCTGAATTTTTTTGGCATTGAAAAATCCTCCTATGCTCTGCATAATATTGTATATATGATATACCTTTTTTCACAATCTGTCAAGGGAAAATCTCTTTATTTTGACCCTAAGTATTGATAAATAACGATAATTATGCTATAATAATTGGTAAATTAAGCTAAGGGGACAAAAAAATGAAGGTAGTACTTGAAAATCTAACAAAAAAATTTATCGGCAAGGACAAAAAAGAAGTAATTGCCGTCAACAACTTTGACTTTGATATTCCTGACGGTAAGCTAATCGGCTTACTCGGACCGTCAGGTTGTGGAAAGAGCACCACCCTCAATTTGATTTGTGGACTCCTGAAGCCAACAAGTGGTAAAATTTTCTTCGGAGACACCGACGTTACAAATCTTGCTCCCGAGCACAGAGGGGTCGGTCTCGTATTTCAGAACTACGCGCTTTATCCTCACCTCACAGTAAAGCAGAATATCACCTTCCCTCTCGAAAATCTCAAAGGCAAAAATAAGCTATCAAAGGCTCAAATGTCAGAAAAAGCATTGGAAATTGCAAAACTCGTGCAGATTGACAATCTCATGGACAGAAAGCCTGCAGAGCTGTCGGGTGGTCAGCAGCAACGTGTTGCAATTGCAAGAGCGCTGGTTAAAATGCCTCAGGTACTGCTTCTTGACGAGCCCCTTTCAAATCTCGACGCAAGGCTCAGGCTCCAGACGAGAGAAGAAATCAAAAGAATTCAGCGTCACACAGGCATTACAACTATTTTCGTAACTCACGACCAGGACGAAGCAATGAGTATATCGGATATGATTGTTGTTATGAAAAACGGCATTATTCAGCAAAAGGGCGAGCCTCAGGAGGTTTATGACAATCCCACAAATCTCTTTGTTGCAAAGTTCCTTGGCAATCCCCCTATCAACACCTTTGACGGTGAAATAAGGAACGGTAAGCTATACATAGGAAACGAAGCCATCTTCGATACCACTGCCCCCAATATGCAGGTGATAATTGCAATTCGCCCCGAGGGCTTTGTATTAGACGACGGTGGTGTTATGTCGTGTAAGCTCAAGGGAGTTGAAGTTATGGGACGTGACGTAAGTGTCATTGCAAAACACGATGCCTGCAAGACTGAAACACTCAGAGCGATTATAAACTCCGACAACAAGCTTGACGTTTCAAACGAAGCTGTGCGCTTCTCCTTAAAGAAAAACAAGGTTTTCGTATTCGATAAGAAGAGCGAAGAAAGAGTGGACTTTTAGGAGGAGTATTATGGAGAAAAACAATCTTAAAGCATGGCTTTACCTGATACCTGCTATAGTTTTCGTAGCTGTGTTTATGGTATATCCGTTAATCGACGTATTTATATATTCCTTTGAAGAGGGCTACAATTCGGCATCGCAGACGTTTTTCGGAACGGGTAGTTATAACTATTCCTACGTTCTGCACGACCCGTATTTTCTGCAGGCGTTGAAAAACACCTTCATTCTCGTGTTCGTTACAGTTCCCATTTCTACAATTCTCGCGCTTCTCATTTCTATGGGGCTAAGCTCAATCAAGAAGCTCAGAGAGCTGTTCCAAACTATTTATTTCCTGCCGTACGTCACCAACACTTTGGCAGTTGGATTGGTATTTATGATACTCTTTAAGCCCACGGCTTATTCCAACGGTCTTGTAAATATGCTTTTATCCTTATTTGGTGCATCTCCGATTGACTTCATCAACGGACCGTATTGGGCAAAAATGTTCGTGCTTTGCTTTTACACCGTTTGGGTGGTTCTCCCCTTCAAAATCCTCGTGCTTACGAGTGCACTTGCATCTGTTGACGAAAACTATTACAGCGCTGCAAGAATTGACGGAACGTCAAAATTCAGAATTTTCAGAAAAATCACACTTCCTATGATTTCGCCCATTCTTTTTTATTTGGTTATAACAGGCTTTATCGGTGCGTTCAAGGCTTATAGCGATGCAGTGGCACTTTTTGGCACGAAGCTCAACGTTGCCGAAATGAACACAATCGTAGGCTACATTTACGATATGCTCTACGGTGACGGTGGAGGATTCCCGTCCTACGCGTCAGCTGCAGCAATAATACTTTTCGTAATCGTACTGACCATAACCTGCATTAACCTTATTGTCAGTAAAAAGCATACTCATTATAACTGAGGTGTCAAAAATGGTAAATAATTATACAAAAAAAGAAGCCTCCTTCAAAACCAGGCAATGCATATTCAAGGCTATAATATACGCACTGTTAATTTTCTGGGCATTGATGGTACTTTTTCCATTCTATTGGATGGTGCTCACGTCAATTAAAAGCTACTCAGCGTACAACGCAGAATACATACCCCAATTCTTTACGCTCTCTCCTACTGTGCAAAACTACCTTGATGCTTTTACTGCCGTACCACTGGCAAAATACTTTCTCAATACTCTGATATTTACACTTGTAACGACAGCCCTGATGCTAATCGTTACAGTTCCTGCGGCATTCGCTTTTTCAAGGCTGGAATTCAAGGGTAAAAACCTGCTTTTCACCCTGTTTTTATCATTGATGATGCTCCCGAACGAGCTTGTGATAATAACCAACTTCACAACGATTACCAACCTTGATTTGAGAAACACCTTTACAGGCTTGATTTTACCTTCCGTTACTTCAATCTTCTACATATATCTCCTGAAGGAGAATTTTTCTCAAATACCCGACCAGCTATATTATGCAGCAAAGGTTGACGGTACCTCCGACCTGAAATATATGTTCAAGGTTATGATTCCTATGTGCAAGCCAACAATTGTTACGATAACCATTCTCAAGGTCATTGAGTGCTGGAACTCATACGTTTGGCCAAGGCTGATTACCGATGACAAAAACTATTATCTTGTTTCAAACGGAATTCAGGAAATAAGAGAAAACGGATTTGGACGTGAAAACATACCTGCTATGATGGCAACGGTTGTCGTGATTTCAGTTCCTCTTATCATTCTTTTCCTCATATTCAGAAAGAAAATAATGGACGGAGTTGCAAAGGGAGGTACAAAGGGATGAAAAAAATACTACCTTATCTTATCCTTATTCTACTTCTTCTCACAAGCTGTCACGGTTCAACCAAGACAGAGGCTTTCAAAATTCCGGAGGAATTTGACACAAGTCGCAACTATGAAATCTCCTTCTGGGCAAAGAACGACACCAATATCACTCAGGTTGAGATATACAACAAGGCTATTGCCGATTTTGAAAAAATATACCCTAATATAAAAGTAAATCTCAGGCTTTACACAGATTATGGAAAAATATACAACGACGTTATAACCAACATTGCTACCGATACCACTCCAAACGTATGTATCACCTACCCCGACCACATTGCGACGTATATTACGGGCGACAACAACGTAGTTGTGCTCAACTCGCTTTTTACCGATGAGAAGTACGGATTGGGTGGCAGTGAGGTCAGATTTGACTCTCCGAGGCTTGATGAAATAGTTCCTAAGTTCTTGGAGGAATGTGCATTCGGCAATGAATACTATGCCCTCCCCTTTATGCGCTCAACCGAGGCGTGCTACGTCAATAAGACCTACGTAGAAAAGTTAGGATACACTCTGCCCGAAACGCTGACGTGGGATTTTATCTGGGAGGTTTCCGAAGCTGCAACTAAAAAGGATGCCGATGGCAACTTCAAGGTCAACGGTCAAAAGGTACTTATTCCCTTCATATACAAGTCAACGGACAATATGATGATTCAAATTCTCAAGCAAAAAGGAGCCGGCTATTCCAACGCAAATGGCGACGTTTTGCTTTTCAACGACACGACCACCGACCTGCTTTACGAAATTGCTTCGCACGCAAAAACGAAAGCCTTTTCCACCTTTAAGATTTCAAGCTATCCTGCAAACTTCCTTAACGCCGGACAATGTATTTTTGCAATAGACTCGACAGCCGGTGCAACCTGGATGGGAAGCGACGCACCAAACATTGATATAAGCGAGGATGCCGTAGTTGACTTTGAAACAGAGGTTATGACAATTCCACAATACAACCCTGAAAATCCACAGATGATTTCTCAGGGACCGTCCATGTGCATCTTCAACAAAGAGGACGAGCAAGAGGTTTTGGCATCATGGCTTTTTATGCAATATATGCTCACAAACGACGTGCAGATAGCCTACTCATCAACCGAAGGCTATGCGCCCGTAACAACTAAGGCGCAAAGCTCCGAGGAATACATCGATTATCTCTCAAAAGAAGGAGCTGCCAACGAGCTTTATTACGATATCAAGCTAAAGGCTACCAAGCTCTTAATCGACAACACCGAAAACACATTTGTGACTCCCGTTTTCAGTGGCTCTGCCACCCTTCGCGATGAAGCAGGTCAGCTCATTGAAAGCGTTGTGAAATCGACTCGCCGTAACGAAACAATCGACGACAATTATATTCTAAAGCTTTATTCAACGGCAGAGCTCAACGTTGATAAGACCAACGCAGTCAGCAAAAAAGAGCTTGGCAAGCTCCCAACTCCGTCACTCATCTTGATATGGACGCTGATTATTGTATGGGTTTTAATAATTATATTTAAATTATACCTTGTATAGATGTACACCTTTAAAGTGTAACATCTATACAAGGTAAGTCATTCACTGATTACACAATTTTACATGCGTATTCAATGATACTTGTTGATTGTGTAAATCCGCGTCTGATCATTGCCTCTCTAAGTGTTCGATGAACACCACCATCCGCATCCGAAACCAGACATGCATCTAAAAAATCGCTTTCATTAGAATCGTAATCATCTGCAATAACATAATGTTGTTTATTACCTTCTTTCAGATAAATTATACAAACATTTCCATACATGATTAAACTTTCATAATTACTCACACTTTGAATAGTAATAGACTTCGTAGTATTACCAATAGTAACACGAAACGAATTATTTTGTAAGAAATCCACATTATTATCGGTAGACAAAATAGTGGCTTGTTTTACCGCATTATATACATCATCATTGTTTGTGTTTGACAAATTCAATTTAGACATTATAAACATTGCCACCGAACATATTGCACAACCATTGTCCTTTATAGTACCGCTTGCACCTGTCTTTCCACAAACAGTCCCATAAAAATTGGTGCATGTAAAAACAGGATCGGTTATATTCTCGTGTATCTGTTTTTCACTGTTGGGATACACAATACTTAAATTACCTTGCGATATTAGATGATCTTCTGTTATTGCTCTTGTGTTGGTATTATTTACCGACATAACAGAGATATTGCCATCGGCATCATATTCAAATTTAGCCTGTGCAAAAAACTCTGTTGATTCCTCTTCTTCAGCAGTAAGCGCTGTGGCGTTGACAGAATACACTGAATTGATTTCTGCAGAAGCAGAGAGTGTATCGGTTCCTTCCGGTTCTACTACATACGCCTTTGTTTTCGATATTGCGACTGATGCTATACCTTCGTTCGCTGCCGCCTGAGCTTCAGCTGCACTACAAGGCGACCAGTCTATATATGTACCGCCCTTAAGAGCATCTGTTACCTCTTCTTTGGTTCCTGTAGGGAACGGTACACCGCAGTTATCAAATACTTTCTTGAGTACTTCAACATCTTCCTTACCTGTTGTGTTTTCTTTATTCAGCAATGTCATCTGAATAATATTCTTGTACTGTTTGTTTGTCATTTCTTTCTCCTTTTTGTTCTTTATTTTTATCTGCAGATAATGAAACATTTTTTATGTTTCATCCGTATTTTACTTTATAATGAGGTCATCTATTGTCCTTGTTGAAAAAATTGGAGGTTTTTATGAAAAAAATATCATTTTTTCTTTGTGCTATGTTATTATTTTTAACTATTACATCTTGCGTTGAGCCCAAAGATAACAAAACACTATCTAAAGAAAACTCGTCCATTGATGCGAAAAAAGTTAATAACACAGATGAAGAACTGAATAAAAAAGACATAATCCTTCTTCCAGATGCAGATGAGGATACTGTAAAACTTACAATTGAAATTCCCAAAGAATTTATAGAAAAAGAATATGATATATGCACTGTTCCTGAAATTGTAAGCAACGAGGATTTTGAATGGGGAGAATACGTACCTTTAGTGTATATGATCGGTATTGATAACGTCAGTGCATCAGAAGACGTAAAGGCTATGGCGATTCTTTCGGAGTACACTTGCGATTTGCTTGGAGCGAGACGAATCTATTCTGAATTTAATAACAAGTATTTAGTGGAATGTGAATCTAAAGTCGATTACATGATACATGCTGACAGAATGGTTTCTGATTATCCCGAAATATCGGATTATCTCTTTAAAAGCCGTATTGAATACACATCAACCGACCTTACACGTATGATAAGGTATTCCTTTTCACCAAAGGAAAATGACGAAAAGTATTATATGCGTGATGCTATATGTTGCGAATATATAGAAAATGGTGAGATCGTTTATACAAGGTGTTTTGACGAGCTTGATAACCTGGCATGTTTTTATCTTGGACCGTATTTCTATGATGCAAACACCTTGTTGAAAAACACAAACAATAACAAAAATCAGTTTATAAAAGATTGCTATTTATACTTTGACTCCGAGAGTGGTAATTATCAGCTATATTCGCTAAATGAAGTAAAAATGATATATTATATCACTGTCCCTAAAGGATATTCGGTTCGCGATTATAACAGTTGTGGTGTCCTTTTAGAGAGCAATATTTTTCCTTGCCCCCTCTATTATTATAATTTCAGCACCCAAGAAGTAACCTTTGTGGACTCACTTGCTTTTAATTCGAGCCTTTCACCCGACGGAAATTATATTGTCTATACATCTGCAGACTATGATAGCGCTCCTGATTTTCAAGTGAAAGAAAATGGCTTTTACATAAGAAACGTTAAAGCAGGATGCACCACACTTTTTTCGTATCCTTACGAGAATTATAAATCGCTGGGAATTAACTGTTGGCTAAAAAAAGAGATCTTGACAAAACAAATCGGTGCTACCGAATAAAACACCCACATAGCACCGATTTTTTTTCTAATCTATCACTGCAAAGGATAAAAGATTCCTGTTAAAAAATCTTTGTATTGATTGAAATAATTTTGATATTCTGTTGTTCCTTCGGTAAAATTATCTAATTCATTTGCATAAAAGCTATTTTGTGCATCATATGTTCTATCAAGAACATATTTTATTTCGGTTGGAAAAGTAACCGTATCGTTATCTGCTTTCGTTTTTACAAGGTCGTGCATATATTCACCAAGGCTGTCTTCAACTATTTTATTGGTCGTATACGTTTTGTTTTTATCTAAAAAACCTACAGCTTTACCAAAAGCAACATAATCATCATAATAAACAGTTTGACATCCTTCGGAAAAGCCGCTACTATTTGACAAAATATAGCTTTGATTAGCATGTAGGTTAATTCCAGAACAAGATTTTACCTCAAATCCTAAATGTTCATTTGTACTTTCATCAAGCTTTTCATACCATCCTGTCCAATTATTTGTATTGGGCACTAAAGCGATATATTTTTTATCAGCAATATAATAATTATGATCTCCAACTTTATATGAATATATCCCAGAGGTAAGAACCGTATGTTTTGTTGGTGTGGGTCTATTATCTGGCAAAGTTGATGCACGTCTTGTAACATATGTTATGTTTTTGCCTTTTGTTACAACCATCATTGCATTAAGAAATCCTAAAGGATGTGTTGTACTAATTTATCCATAACCAGCCCCCAACCCCTCAAAAGCAAAAACGCAAGTACCTTCCCTATCAATGTGTGTTGCAATTACGTGATTGGCGCTATAATAGCTATTCATTTTACTTATTGCCTGATCACGAACGCTACTGTCAATTCTCCAAGAGTTACTGAATATTTCCGTTGTAGTTCCTGTTGCCATAACAGAGATATTACCATTAGCATCATATTCAAATTTAGCCTGTGCAAAAAACTCTGTTGATTCCTCTTCTTCGGCAGTAAGTGTTTTAGTGTTGACAGAATACTCTGAATTGATTTCTGCAGAAGCAGAGAGTGTATCAGTTGCATCCGGTTCTACTACATATGCCTTTGTATTCGATATTCCGACTGATGCTATACCTTCGTTTGCTGCCGCCTGAGCTTCATCTGAACTACAAGGTGACCAACCTACATACGTGCCGTTCCTAAGAGCGGTTGTTACCTCTCCTTTAGTTCCTGTAGGGAACGGTACACCGCAGTTATCAAATACCTTCTTGAGTACTTCAACGTCTTCCTTTTCTGCTGTGTTTTCTTTATTCAGCAATGTCATCTGAATAATATTTTTGTACTGTTTATTTGTCATTTCTTTCTCCTTTTTGTTCTTTATTTTTATCTGCAGACAATGAAACATTTTTTATGTTTCATCCGTATTTTACTTTATAATAAGGTCATCTATTGTCCTTATTAAAAAAATGGAGGTCTTTATGAAAAAGATATTTTTATTGGCGTTACTTCTTTTTTCTCTTATCGCTTTGAGTGGCTGCGAGATGCAAAATGATAACGTAGAAGAAAAAGAAAAAATTCAAGAGGAAAACAAAGAGCAAAAAGAAAATAAAGAAGATAAAGAAAACTCGGCTGTCGATAAGGAAAAGGTTGACAGTACAGAGGAAAATACCGATTCACAAGGTCCTATCATTCTTCCCGATGCAGATGAAAATACCGTAGAGCTTACGGTTGAGTACCCTCAAGAATTTATACAAAAGGAATATGATATATACACTATTCCGGAACTCGTAGATAACGAGGATTTTGAGTGGGGAGAATATGCTCTTTTTGGGCGCTCCGAATATGGCGGTGTTGTAAACGCAACGCTTATGACAAGTGTTCCCCACTATTATATATTATCCTCTGATACAAAAACTGTCTCTGAAGGGGAAGCCTTATATGAAAAGCTCAACAACAAATATCTTTTGGAATATACCGGAGAAAGAACAGCTTTAAATTACGAAAACGATTTGTCGGAGGAATACCTTGATTATCTTTACAAAAGCCGTATAGTATATATTTCTCCAGATTTGGACATTTTAGAAAGAATTTACTTTTTAGCAAAGGATACCTATTGGAGGTTCGAACAATGGAATACGCTTTGTTCTTTGTTTAAAAACGGTGATATCATAGAAGAAAAAGAAATACGGAAAGACACAAATTCTTATGGAACAACATATTACGATCTTTTTGAAAGGTATCAGTGTCCTGACAGCGATTATATATACGACAATGAGCATAACGCAAAATCATTGGTGTTCCGTAAAACAAATTTCCACTCTTATGAAAAAGAGCCACTCCCCTCTACGTATTTGAATGTAAACGGAAATACAGTCCATACCACAGATTTTATATATCGTGTATATTCAATAGATGATAATAAATTGAAATATATTGTCAATACAAATCACTTTACCAGAATTCAATTATCCGATTCGGAAATAGAAGAATATACATCTGAATTAATTTGGCATGACGGTAATCGGCAACTGATTCGTTTCACAAAAGCAAAATGCGCTTTAAACGAAGAAATCAGGGGCTATTTGGTTGAAGCTTACACTGAAAGCCTATATTTACTGGAGCTTGACAGCGGAAAGCTTGCGTACTTAGACGATTATACTTATTACCCTCATTTGTCACCTGACGGAAAATATCTTGCATATACCGACCCGGGCACAGTAATAACCGATGCCCAAAACGATCCTGCAGATATAATGCCTGAGGGTATTTACGTCAAAAATTTAGAAAAAGGGAAAACAACTTTTTTTCCAAATCTTGAAGATGGTTCCCGTAATAGTAGCATCAGTTGGATAAACATGGAAAAACTTATAAACGAAATATCCGAATAACAAAACATCTCACAATCATTCGTTGGTTTTAACAAATCAGTGTTGTAACAAAATAATTGCTACAACACTGATTTTTAATATTTAATTAAAACAGCTTTAAAAATGTCACTATTGTTTTAACATTTTGTACATTTCACGTTACACGTATGGTTTTCGGGATAGAATGCGCCGCTTGGGATTAAATCAATATTTTTGTTGTCATAATCTCTATTCAGAATGTATTTTATGCTTTTATCTCTCATGTGAGTGTTATTGTAACCAATCATTTTAGGTAATTCAGTACCTATACCAGATGTGGGAATATAGCTTGGATCATAACTACTATCCAAAAAGCCTACCGCCTTACCAAATTCAAAATAATCATTCACTCATCTTATAAAAAACATAAAAAAACGTAAAAAAAACCTCTAAAGTATTGACATATTCTGCATTTAGAGTATAATATAGAACGAACAAATTAAAAAGGAGATAAAAAAATGAAAAAGTTTTTAGCAATTCTTTTAACAATGATGCTTGTACTCACCTTCGCTTCTTGTAGCGATGAAGAGGTTACAGCAACACCATCAGACCTTGAAACACCCATTGTTGACGAACCCATTGTAGCTCCTGATGAAACCGTTGTTGAAGAGCCTGCCGTTGACACAACCAACGTAAAGAGCGAAGGCGTTATGACATACGCTGAATACGCAGCTGCTGAGCTCGATGCTCCCGTAGTTATCGAAGCTTACGTTCAGGCTCATCAGTCATGGTGGGACAACAAGATTACCGTTTACGCTCAGGACCCCGACGGAGCATACTTCCTTTATGAAATGGCTTGCTCTGAAGAGGATGCAGCTAAGCTTGAAAAGGGTACAAAAATCCGTGTAACAGGTTACAAGAGTGCTTGGGCAGGCGAAGTTGAAATAGTTGACGCTACCTTTGAAATTCTCGAAGGCAATTGGGTTGCAGAAGCTCAGGACCTCACAGCGCTTCTCGGCACAGAAGAGCTTATCGACAAGCAGAACGTTCTTGCAGTATTCAAGGGTCTCACAGTTGAAGCAATTGAATTCAAGAATGGCGAGCCCGGTGATGACATCTACGTAACACTTTCTCTCAACGGTAGTCAGTATAATTTCTGCGTTGAGTACTACCTCACAAATGACCAGACAGACGTTTACAAGGCTGTTCAGGCTCTTCAGGTTGGCGACAACGTTGACGTTGAAGGCTTCGTTTACTGGTATGAGGGTGTTAACACTCACATCACAGGTGTAACAGTTAATAACGTTATAGCTGAATAATTACATAATAATAACAATAACAAAACCACTATCATACGATAGTGGTTTTATTATTACAGTCATGACCACCAGCCGTGCTGGTGGCATGCACTGCCCCCTTAGGGCATAAAACCGGCTGAGCCTATAGGCTCATCGAAAGATTTGCCAACCGCAACACTTTCACCGGCTGCCCCTAAAGGGGCTTTTTATTTGCCTTCTTTTACCTGCTGACCCGTAAACGGGTCAATGTATTCTACCATTGACATTTGGTCGTAGGATATATCTTCCTGCAGTTGGCTTCTGATATATTCTGCAATTTGCTTTTTGTTTCGTCCTACACTATCTACATAATATCCTCTACACCAAAAATGTCTGTTTCCGTATTTGTATTTCATATTTGCATACTTTTCGAATATCATTAAACTACTTTTTCCTTTTAGATATCCTACTATTTGTGCTACACTATACTTTGGCGGTATCGACACAAGCATGTGTATGTGATCTTTACATGCTTCTGCCTCCAATATCTCTACCTGTTTGTATTCGCATAGCTTCCTTAACATTATTCCTATATCTGCTTTGATTTTTCCATATATCACTTGTCGGCGATATTTTGGTGCAAATACTAT
>JAZNRH010000113.1:0-9998 GCA_045590615.1 Eubacteriales bacterium | reverse complement strand
GAAGCGCGTCGCTGTACTTATGTACAGCAGTCGCGAAGTTCGTGCAAAACATAAAACAATATAATTAATGTGAAAAAATTGATTTTTCAATTTTTTACCTTATAAAACGTTTGCTTTTTTAATAAGCATAAGAAGTTTTATATTTAATTTTAGTAATATGTAACTAAAATTAAACAAGTTATGCTTTTCGGGAGTCCAGAGGGTGCTTTTTGCTAAAAAGCACCCTCTGGTTTTATGTGGTCTAACCTTTTTTTACATCCTCTTTGTTTTTTGGAAAATAATTTTACTTGTTTAGCGAATCTTTGTTTTTCGTTATATAAATAAGGTAGTAAATTATTCCGATTAGTGCGTCGGCTATCCAGGAAGCAACCCAGCCGATGTACATTCCTATCATATTGAATTTTGGTATGAGCATAAACGATACTGCAACTCTTGCAACCGAGCCTGCCAGCGTTGAAAAAATCAAGGGCGCTTTTTCGCCGAGTCCTCTGAAAAAGGCGTGCATCAGATTTGCAATTACGTTAATCAGCACGAAGGGTAGAAATCTTGATAAGAAAATTACTGCGTATTCAATTGCCTGAGGCTCTGCGTTGTCATCGAAGAATAAGCCCGAAATTGCCTCGGGGAAGAAGAGGCAGGCGAGTGTGAAGGGAAGCGCAAAAATGATTGATTGAACGGCTCCCACGAGCACTCCCTTTTTTATAAGATACAGTTTTTCTCCACCACAAGCCTGAGAGGTGTAGTTTGCTACCGTTTTGGTTGAATTCTGATAGATTGAAGCGTTTACCTCGTATGCCTTTTGTGCTACGGTGTAGGCGGCAGAAGCTGTTTTGCCGAGCCCGTTTATCATAGGGGAAATTAACATGCCCGACGAGTACATGGTCAGCTGTTGAAGCATGTTGGGGAGAGCGTAGCTTGCAGAAGCGAAAAGGCCTTGCCTGTCAACAGAGGGCTTTTGCTTGCTCGTTCCCATTTCAACAAAGCAACGCTTCAGCTTGAAAATATAACAGATTGTAACTATCGTAGCCGAAACAACCGTTGCGAGAGCAAGTCCGAAAACACCGAGCTTAAAAACCTTTACGGCTATGAGATTGCCCGAGATATTCAAGATAGCCGACAAGATTGACATTGTCAGAGGGAAACCACCTATTCCAAAGGCATTCATAATCAGTACCCCATAGGTGTTGCCGAGTATCATCAAAAGACCAATCATATACGTTACGAAGTAGATTACAGCGTCATCGTAAATCAGAACGTCAATTTTGAACAGTGAAAGTATGGAGTGCCTGTATATTATTGAAAGGAGAGAAAGCGCACTTACGATTATTGATACCAGAGTCAAGCCTGTGAATAAAACGTTCTTTATTTTAGCGTATTCACCTGCTCCGAAAAGTCTTGCAAGATAGACCGAGAAGCCCGAACAAAAGCCCCAGAACATTGCTGATAAAAACGAGAGCAGAGGGCTTGTCGCACCAATTGCGCCAAGAGCTGTGTCGCCGATGTATTTTCCTGCAATAATCGTGTCGATTGTGGAATAAGCTTGAGAGAGCATTCCTGCCAGCACCATTGGAATGGCAAATAATATGAAGTTTTTATAGATGTTTCCACTTGTCAGATCCTTCATAAGTGCTCCTTTGTAAAATGTTTAATACAATAATTATACATTAAATTAAAAAAATATCAATATCTATTGTTGAAATAGTTGATTTTTTTGGGTTTTTATTGTATAATATGATGAAAACAAAAATAAGGAGAATTAAATATGTTAGTATCGGCAAAAGAAATGCTTCAAAAAGCAAAGGCAGGTCATTACGCAGTAGGTCAGTTTAACATCAACAACCTTGAATGGACCAAGGCAATCCTTCTCACAGCAGAAGAAATGAAGTCGCCCGTTATCCTCGGTGTTTCTGAGGGTGCAGGTAAGTATATGTGTGGCTTCAATACCGTAGTTGCTATGGTAAAAGGAATGATTGAAACTCTCGGAATTACAGTTCCCGTTGCAATTCACCTTGACCACGGTACTTATGAGGGCGCTTATAAGTGTATCGAGGCAGGCTTCTCGTCGGTAATGTTCGACGGTTCTCACTATCCCATTGAAGAGAACATTGCAAAGACCCGTGAGCTTGTTGAAAAGTGCAACCAGCTTGGTCTCTCTCTTGAGGCAGAGGTTGGCGCAATCGGTGGAGAAGAGGACGGTGTTGTAGGTGGTGGCGAGGTTGCAGACCCCGATGAGTGCAAGATGATTGCAGACCTTGGTGTTACTATGCTTGCTGCCGGAATCGGAAACATTCACGGTAAGTATCCTGCAAATTGGGCAGGACTCAGCTTCGACACTCTTGAAGCAATTAATAATAAGGTTGGTTCAATGCCTCTCGTTCTTCACGGAGGTACGGGTATCCCTGCAGAAATGATTAAAAAGGCAATCGACCTTGGCGTATCAAAGATCAACGTTAATACCGAATGTCAGCTTGCATTTGCTGCTGCCGTTCGTAAGTACGTAGAAGAGGGCAAGGACCTTGAAGGCAAGGGCTTTGACCCCAGAAAGCTCTTGGCTCCCGGCGTAGAAGCTATAAAGGCAACTGTGCGTGAGAAGATAGAGCTGTTCGGCTCGGCTAACAAAGCGTAAATTTCTTAGTCTTTTTCCTAAATACTGCGTTGACTGCGACATTGCACTTCGTCAGCGTACACAGGTACGCTATCCTCGTGCAAGTCTTGTCGCTTTGTCTTTAGAAAAACACTTTGGATTTGCAAATAAACATAAAACACGATTAAATCCCCAAGGAAATTCTTGGGGATTTAATTAATAAGGAAACAACTATGGATAAAAACGCATTGATTTCGAGATTTTCCGAAACGTCTGATGAAAAGGTAATACTGTCTCATATCTTTGATTTAGCTGAGCGTAGCTACAGTCGTTCTACCGTTGAGGCGAGTGAGTTTCTTTCGGACAGCCTCAGAATGAGAGCCGAGCAAATGCTCTCGCTTTCCGACTATCGGGAATATTTCTTTTGGGGTGGCTACGACGATGCAGAGCGCACCTGCGCTGTCTTTTGTACCGATTACTGTAATCCTGACGACGTCAAAGCTTCTCCTGAGCTTGCAGAGCTGGTGTTTGTTAAAGCAGAGCTTGACAGGTTCAACAAGGACGCAAGTCTCTCGCACAGAGACGTTCTTGGCTCACTTATGGGGCTTGGTATAGAGCGTGATGCAGTAGGCGATATTCTCGTTGAGGACGGATATACGGTGTTTGTGCTAAAGAGCGCAATACTTCCCTTCGTTAAGGAAAATCTTTCAAAAATCGGGAGATATCCTGTCAGGCTTACTGCTTATGATTTTTATGAAATGAAGAGAAAAGAGGATTTTGAGAACTGTTTTGATACCGTTGCCTCTCTCAGGCTTGATGCAGTTGTCGCCTCGGTGTTTTCCACCTCGCGCTCAATTGCTTCGGAAGCTATCGAGGAAGGGCTTGTTTCAATCAACGGAGCAGTTGTGAAAAAGCCCGATGGCTCGGTTAATCAGGGAGATAAAATTTCGTTCAGGGGAAGGGGACGGGTTGAGCTTGAAAGTCTTGACGGACTCTCCAAAAAGGGCAGGCAGAGAATTTCCTTCAAAAGATGGAAATAATGCACGTACAAAATTTATCCAAATTCATTGACACCAAGGGATAAAAATGGTACAATGAAATTTATGAGGTGGTTTTATGAAGATTGTTTTTGAGCAGGTTATGATGCTCGTTATATTTGTTGCAATAGGATATATTCTCGGAAAGCGCAGGCTTGCCAAGGAGGAGCATACGAAAATTCTTTCACAGCTTCTTGTTTTCGTGGTTGCGCCCTGCTCGGCACTTAAAACGTTTTCGAACGGCTTTACACCGACCTATCTCAAGGAGCATTACGATATTTTTGTATGCTCTGTGGTCGTGTTGATTATTCTTGCAATTGTGATGAATTTTGTCAGCAAGCTTTTTTCGAAGGAAAAATATCAAAGGTGTATTTACGAGTATTCTCTTATTATTCCCAATACGGGCTATATTGGGTATCCTCTTGCCGAGGCGCTATTGGGAGAGGGCTGTATCAATTATATGGTCTTTACTCTGCCTTTGTCAATTTACATATATACGATTGCTTATGCAAAGCTGTCGAAGAGTGGGCTGAATCTTAAAAAGCTAATCAACCCTATGATTATAGCAACCCTGCTCGGTATGGTTATTGGACTTACGGGCATTGAGCTTCCGAGCGTTTTAACTAACGTTATATCAAGCTCTGCGGCTTGTATGGGACCCGTAAGTATGCTTATGACGGGAGTTATAGTTTCGGGCTTCAGCCTGAAGCATCTTCTTTTCAACGCAAAAATCTATCCCGTCGTTGCGCTAAGACTCCTTGTAACGCCTTTTGTTCTCTGGCTTATTGGGCGAAACTTTCTTGGCGATATTGCGCTTATGGTTATGGTGCTTACCTACTCCTTGCCATGTGGCCTTAATACAGTTGTCTTTCCGAGGCTTGTTGACGAGGATTGTCACACGGGTGCAGGAATTGCACTTGTTTCGACGGTGCTTTCTTGTATAACGTTACCGATAATGCTTAGTTTAGTTTCGATTTGACAATAATATATCAATAATAAATAAGTGAGGAATACACGTGGCAGAAAAAAACGCAATAAAGCTTATTGCTTCCAACAAAAAAGCATATCACGATTACTTTGTGGAGGACAAGTTTGAGGCAGGTATTCAGCTTGTCGGCACAGAGGTGAAGGCGTTGAGGCTCGGTCAGGTCAATCTCAAGGACTCGTGGTGCTCGGTTGACGGTGGTGAAATGTTCGTTTACGGTATGCATATCAGTCCTTATGAAAAAGGAAATATTTTTAACCGTGACCCCTTGCGCCCGAGAAAGCTGCTTCTTCACAAAAAGGAGATAATGAAGCTCTTTGGGCTTGTTGGCAGAGAGGGCTACAGTATAATTCCGTTGCAGATTTATTTCGCTGGCTCGAGAGCGAAGCTCGAAATTGGCTTGTGTAAGGGTAAAAAGCTTTACGACAAGAGAGATTCGGCTGATGTCAAGGATATGAATAGACAGAGCATGAGAAACATCAAGCTTTCGGGCAGAATGGACGATTGATATGGAAAAGCGACTTGACAAAATCAATGATACACTTTCCATATACCAATACACAAAGGGCTTTGCCTACGGCACGGATGCAGTTCTTCTTTCCAACTACGTAAAGTGCAAAAAGAGCGAGGTCGGTGCAGAGCTCGGTACGGGTACGGGAATTATACCCATTCTTCTTACTCATCACAAAAGTCCCAAAAAGATTTACGCCTTTGAAATTCAGGACGATTACGCCGCTCTTGCAAGCGAGAACGTTTCTCTTTGTAATATGAGTGACAGAATTGAAATCATTCACGACGATATAAACAATATTACCCCATCGTATATGCGAAGCAGAGGGGTGGAGAGCGTGGATTTTGTTTTTACCAATCCACCCTATATGAAAATGACCTCGGGCTTGCTCAACGAATGCGAGAGAAAGCTGACAGCCCGACACGAGCTCAGGTGTAACATTGATGACGTCTGTCGTGCAGCGTCAAGATTATTGAAAAACGGGGGCGACTTTTTCGTTATTTACCGTCCCGACAGACTGTGCGACCTTTTCGTTGCAATGAGGGAAAACGGTATCGAGCCAAAGGAAGTGACCTTTGTTTGTTCACGTCAGGGCGACGAGCCTACTCTCTTTCTCTGTCGTGGTAAAAAGTCGGCAGAGCCGTCAATGAAGATTACTAAGCCTATTATTATATATGAAGGAAACGAGTACACTCAGGCAATGAAGGAGATTTACAATGTCAAATGAAGTGCTTAAGAGCGTTTTATACGTAGTAGCCACCCCTATCGGAAATCTGATGGATTTATCCGAGCGAGCGAAAAAGGTGCTTTCCGAGGTTGATTTTATCGCAGCCGAGGATACGCGCGTTACGGGTAAGCTGCTTATGTGTATAGGAACAAAAAAGCCTTTGATCAGCTATCACGAGCACAACAAGCGTGAAAAGGGCGAGGAGATAATCGCAAGGATAAAAAACGGAGAGTCCTGCGCGATTGTCAGCGATGCGGGAACTCCTGCTATATCCGACCCGGGAGAAGATCTGGTCAGACTTTGTGCCGAGGAGAATATACCCGTTTTTGCAATTCCCGGACCCTGCGCAGCAATCTCGGCGCTCTCAATCTCGGGCTTGACTACGGGAAGATTTTCCTTTGAAGGCTTTTTGTCAACCAACAAGGGCGAAAGAAAAAGACATCTTGAAGAGGTTAAGACTTCGCCGTACACTCTCATTTTTTACGAAGCGCCTCACAAGCTCAGAGATACTCTTGCCGCTATGCTTGAAATTCTCGGAGACAGAAGAATATCTCTGGTCAGAGAGCTGACCAAGCTGAACGAGGAGGTTTTTCGCACAACCGTTTCGGGCGCAGTTGCCCATTATGCAGAGCACAACCCCAAGGGCGAGTTCGTTTTGGTAATCGAGGGTGCGAAAAAAGAAGAGATAGAAGTGTTCTGGGAAGAGATGAGCGAGAGCGAGCACCTCGAATATTACTTGGAAAAGGGACTTGAAAGAATGGACGCAATCAAGGCTGTTGCCAGAGACAGAGGGGTTGCAAAGAGCGTAATTTACAAAAAGGTGCTATAAAGTGTTAAAAATTTAACGAAAACTATTGTAAAATTTATTTTTTTGTGATAATATATAAAATTAGAAAATAATAAAAGATAGGAGATAAAACAATGTATAACAAGAAGACAATTGAAGACATTCAGGTTTCCGGCAAGAAGGTTCTTGCAAGATGTGACTTCAACGTACCTTTTAAGGATGGCGTAATTTCCGACGACAAGAGAATTGTGGGCGCACTTCCTACAATCAAGTATCTTGCTGACAACGGAGCAGCTGTGATTCTTTGCTCACACATGGGCAGACCTCACAACGTTCTCAACGCTACCCTCAAGCTCACCAAGAAGGAAAAGAAGAAAATCGAAGCACTCCCCGAGGCTGAAAGAGCTGAGGCTACAGAGGCTGCTCTCAAGAAGGGTGCTGCTGATATTACCAAGCTTTCTCTTGCTCCCGTAGCAAAGAGACTTTCAGAGCTTCTCGGCAAGGAAGTTATTATGGCTAAGGACGTTATCGGCAAGGACGCTAAGGCTAAGGCTGCTGCTCTCAAGCCGGGCGAAATCCTTCTCCTTGAAAACGTTCGTTTCCACGAGGAAGAGGAAAAGAACGACGAGGCTTTTGCCAAGGAGCTTGGTTCACTTTGCGACGTTTACGTAAACGACGCTTTCGGTACAGCTCACCGTGCTCACGCTTCAACAGCAGGCGTTGCAATGTTCTGCCCTGAAAAGCCGGCAGTTTGTGGATACCTCATTCAGAAAGAGGTTGAGGTTATGGGTGGTGCTCTTTCAAATCCTGCACGTCCCTTCGTTGCTATTCTCGGTGGTGCAAAGGTTTCAGATAAAATCGGAGTTATCAACAACCTTATCGACAAGGTTGATACACTTATCATCGGTGGTGGTATGGCTTACACCTTCATCAAGGCGTTTGGCGACAACATCGGTACTTCTCTTCTCGAAGAGGATAAGATTGAGCTTGCTCGTGAGCTTGTAGAAAAGGCTCGCGCTAAGGGCGTAAACTTTATGCTTCCCGTAGACAACATCATCGCTCGCGAATACGCAGAGGATGCTACGTTTATGAGAATTTACTCAGACTCTATTCCTGACGGCTGGATGGGTCTTGACATCGGTCCTACGACTACAGAGCTTTTCGCAAAGACTGTTGCAGGCGCCGGAACTGTTGTATGGAACGGACCTATGGGCGTTTCTGAATGGGAGAATTTCGCTAACGGTACAAAGGGTGTTGCTAAGGCTCTTGCAGAGTGCGACGGTATCACTATCATTGGTGGTGGCGACTCTGCTGCAGCAGTTGAGACTCTTGGCTACGCTGATAAGATGACTCACGTTTCAACGGGTGGTGGAGCTTCGCTTGAGTTCCTTGAAGGACTTGAGCTCCCCGGCATCGCATGTCTTAACGACAAGTAATAGAAAGGACGTAACGAAATGGAAAGAAAGTATATCATTGCAGGTAACTGGAAGATGAACAAGACTCCTTCTGAGGCTAAGGCGCTTCTCGAGGAGATTGTAAAGGCAAACGCAGGAAAGACTGCGTGCGAGATCGTTCTTTGTGTTCCGGCTATCGACATTCCTGCAGCAATCGAGGCAACTGCAGGCACTAACATAAAGATTGGCGCTCAGAACGTTCACTTCAAGGACAACGGAGCGTATACGGCAGAAATTTCAGCAGCTATGCTCAAGGAGTGTGGCGTTGAATACGTAATTATCGGTCACAGCGAAAGAAGACAGTATTTCGGCGAGACCGACCAGACGGTAAACCTCAGAACAGCTCAGGCTCTTGCAAACGGCCTCAAGGCAATTGTTTGTGTGGGCGAAACTCTTGAGGAGAGAAAGGACGGCATTACCTTCGACCTTATCTCAATTCAGATCAAGAGAGCGTTCAAGGGCATTTCTGCTGAGGATATGGCAAAAGTTGTTATCGCATACGAGCCCGTATGGGCAATCGGTACAGGTGAAACTGCTACCAGTGAACAGGCTGAAGAGGTATGCTGCTTTATTCGTGGACTTATTGCAGAGCTTTATTCAACCGACGTTGCGAACGCGATGACTATCCAGTACGGTGGTTCAATGAACGCAGGCAACGCTGCAGAGCTTCTTGCAATGGATGACATTGACGGTGGACTTATTGGTGGTGCATCACTTAAGGCTCCCGACTTCACAACCATTATTGATAGCGTTAAGTAATTAAAATTCACCAAAGGGCTGTAAAACCGAGTTTTTACAGCCCTTTGATTATCGGGGTAAGGATATGGGAACAGTAGTGCTTTCATTTGATGATGGTGGCAAGGATACGATGCGACTCGCAATGGAGCTGGAGAAGAGAAGCCTTCCTGCTACCTTTAATATAGTTACTTCTTGGGTTGACGGCAGAGGCGCTGAAATTGGCTCTCACGTCACGGTTGAGGAAATCAAGGAGCTGTCTGCCAAGCCTTTGTTTGAATTTGCTGCTCACGGCGACTCTCACAAGAATAGCTTTGAGGATATCACAGCCTCGGTTGAGCTTCTTCGGGAATGGTGTGAGATGAGCGAGATAGGCTTCGCTTCACCGGGCAGTGGAATGACTCTCGATTATATTAAAGAAAATGAAGAAAGTCTTTCTTCCTTAGGACTGAGCTATGTAAGAACAGGAAGCTATAAAAGGCCGGTGGATTGCCTTGAAGCATCGACGTATCTCAGAATGGTTATGGGACAAGCCTTTGATGCGCTGGATTCAATGGGAGTACCTTCGGCAGTTGTCTGTCATAACGATTCACTTGAGGATATAAAGAGACTTGCCGACTATGTTGCCCGAGAAAATAAATGTGTGGTTTATATGTTCCATGCAGTACGTAAAGAGGGCGAGAAGAACAGTGAAAGTCAATGGTCCTACGATTTTGATAAGTTCTGCGAATTCGCCGACTATTTGTGCAAGCTTCGTCTCGAAAAAAAGCTCGATATCGTTACTACTATGACCCTTGTAAAAAGAATGAAATCTAAGTAATAAATTTTGAAAAAACTATATATTGTGTACTTTTGGGGTGGATACCACAAGATACATTTTTTAGCTCAAATTTGTTGAAAAAAAGTTAAAAAAATTCCAAAAAAACCCTTGACAAAGGGGTAAAAAAGTGGTAGTATAAATGCACTCCCCAAAAAGAAGGGGAGAACAACCAAATTTTTTTGAAAAAACTTAAAAAAGGTATTGACAAAGGGAGAAGGTTGTGCTATACTAACAAAGCTGTCCACGAGGGACGGCGGAAATTGGACATTGAAAATTAAACAACGAGACATGTACAAAGTAAGGTTGAATAAACTGAACAAAGAGAAAGGTCTCGGAAATTCCAGAGAAGAAAACAAAC
>JAZNRH010000112.1:0-17803 GCA_045590615.1 Eubacteriales bacterium | reverse complement strand
CCTTGCCTCACAGAAGGACATGGCTACGAGCCGACTTTAAATCCCACACACAGGACAAGGCTTACAATATCGGGCATTCCACCAACTGCAAAGTGACTTACACCACCGGTTAATGCCGTAAACGCCATAATAAACACACTTGTGCCCACTGCCATATGCATTTCGTAGCCAAGGAAAGAAGTCAGAACGAACAGCAGCATCATACCTCCACCAGCACCGACAGTTCCGCATATGAAACCGACTATCGCGCCTCCGACAATTGATTTTGTAATCCTGCTTTTCTTGCTTTGCTCAGCCATCTGTTCCTTTGTGTGCTGAACAGGTTTTAACAGGAATCTCAAGCCTATGAAAATCATTGCTATCTGCATAGTACCACTCATAGTCTGTTCGGGTAAAAAGCTTGCGACATAGCTGCCGACTGCTGTCATTGTCAGCACAGAAATCAAAAGAAGTACGCTTCTTTTTAAATCCAAATTGCCGTTCTTTTTATATGTCCACGCACTCACAAGGCTTGCCAACACGTCGCTCATAAGTCCTATGCCAACTGCGTGATATGCGGGAATACCTAAAAATGTAACAAGCATAGGTCCGATAACTGCAGCGGCACTCATTCCCGCAAAGCCTGTTCCTATACCTGCACCTGCTCCTGCGAGAAAACACACTAAGATTTTTATAAATAATTTCATTTTATATTCTAACCTTCTTTCTTTTCAGTTCTGTAATACCACTAAAACTACTCGTTGTTTGTATATTATACCATAAAACCAAGGTCGTAAGACCTTGAAAGGCGAAAGCCGTAGCCTTGTCGCAACAAGGCAGTTTTAATGATAAAATGTTCTCAAAGTTAAAGACGCAAGTCTTTAATAGCAAAGCTTTGCTTTGCCGATGGCTTCCACGCCATCGCTTTGAGGTTATTATACCACAAAACCAAAGCCGAAGGCTTTGTAAGGCGTTAGCCGTGCCACGTCGCAACGTGGCTGTTTTGATGATAAAATGTTCTCAAAGCTTAAGACGAAGGTCTTAAGGAAGGAGCAAAGCTCCTCGACGGCTTCCACGCCGTCGCTTTGAGGTTATTATACCATAAAGCCGGTAATAATTCAATAAAAAATAACATTTTTTGATTGACAATAAAATAGCCTTATGATAAAATTATATAAAAAGAATGTTTAACTTTTTTGATGAAACTGAATAATATATATTAAAGACTTAAAAAGGAGCTATTATGGTAATATGTGTATATGGCGCTGCAAGCGCTAAAATTGATGAAGCCTATATGAGAGATACAGTCGTTCTTGGCGAAAAAATGGCTGAACGTGGACACTCGCTCGTCTTTGGCGCCGGTGGCAGTGGTTTGATGGGTGCAATAGCTCAGGGTGTTTCGCATAAAGGTGGACACGTAAAGGGCGTTATTCCTACGTTTTTTACGAAGTCAAACGTTGAAATTGTTTCACCTCATTGCGACGAGGTAGTATATACGGAGACTATGCGAGAAAGAAAGCAGGAAATGGAAGATTCTGCAGATGCATTTATTATGGTCCCCGGTGGTATTGGTACGTTCGAGGAATTCTTTGAAATCCTAACAGCAAAACAATTACTACAGCACAATAAGCCAATTGCAGTCTACAATATCAATGGATATTTCAACGAGCTTCAATATATGATGGAAAAATCAATAGAAAAGAAATTTATCAACGAAGGTTGCAGAACTCTTTATACGGTTTTTGATGACCCCGACGAGCTTCTTGATTTCATCGAAACAGACAAGGGCTCGGGACTTGGGCTTGATGAATTAAAAAGATAATAAATAAAAAAGCGACGAGCCGTCGCTGGCGAATCTCGCCTATCCTTACTTTTTCTAAACTAAAGCAAGGCAAAACGGCGAGGTTAATTCAAAGCAATTTCCTATATGATAAAAAAGATAGGTGTGCACCTATCTTTTTTATTTATTAAAACGTCTTACACAGATTTATTCCATATCCCTGAGCCCTTGTAATTCTCTCTTCGGTAACTTCGGGAGGATTAACGTCAGTGCCACAAACGGCTACGGTTTCAACCTTGCCGAAGCCCCAAAGCCAAGAAAGAGCCATCAAATAAGAGCTTCCCTGGTCGAGCTCGGAATTAGTTTCTATTTCCATTCCTCTTGTTGTAATGTACAAGAGTCCTTCTGCCCTGCAATTTCCTCTCGTGGTTCCGTCGGGATTGCTGACAAATGTGAGGTCGGGTGCTGAAATGCGCTCAAGAAACGTCTTTAGCACCGACGGAATGCTCATATCCCAGAAAGGCGCAGCGATAACTATTCTGTCAGCCTCAGAAACAAGCCTTCCGTTTTTCAGATCCTCCTGCGATAAGCCGTCGTTCCCTCTTTTCGTATACTCTGAGTTATTGACGGGCTTGAACGTAGAATCGGTTAAGTCAATTTCGGTTATCTCGTAACGCTTTGATAATTCTTCGAGCAATGGCGTTGCGAGCTTTTTTGTACGTGAAGCCTCTTTGCGTATACATACGTTAATAAATACAAGCTTTTTCATATTTTTCCTCTCTTGCCTATCAAGTGGCGAGGTTGATTCAAAGTAAATTCCTATGTGATAATAAAAAGTGGCTTTCGCCACTTTTTATTATTTTTTCGAAGCCTTAACGACCAACTTGTAAAGTGCAAAGAGTGCCAATACGTTGGGAATTACCATAAGATAATTAAAGAAGTCTGTAAGCTCCCATACCAAATCGTTCTTGAGAATAGCACCAAGGAAAACGAAAGCAAGAGCAATCAGCGAATAAACTGTTACTGCAATCTTTGAATTCTTGAACATATACTGAACGTTGAGCTTTCCAAAGAAGTTCCAGCTAAGAATTGTCGAGAACGCAAAGAAGAACAAGCAAATTGCAACGAAAATGCTACCAAAGTTGCCAAGCGCAGAGAGTGACGTAGTAACGGCAGTCTGCATTGCATTTGTCTTTTGAACGCCTTCCCACATACCGGGATTTTTTGCATAAAGAGTAGAAATAACAACGAGAGCTGTCATAGTAAGTACCACGAAGGTGTCGATGAATACACCGATCATTGCTACTACACCTTGATCGTGAGGCTTATCAACCTTAGCCATTGCGTGAGCGTGAGGGGTTGAACCCATACCTGCTTCGTTTGAGAAGAGACCACGCTTTGCACCCTGGCTGATAGCAGTCTTAAGAGCATAACCTATACCACCACCGATGATTGCCTGAGGCTGAAATGCGTATTTGAAAATCATAGCGAAGGTAGTGGGTATGTACTTGATATTAACAATGAGAACAACAAGACCACCGATGAGGAAAAGAGTTGCCATAAGAGGTACAATCTTTTCGGTAACAGATGCAATTCTCTGAATACCACCGATGAAAATAAAGGCTGCGATAAGAGTAACTATAGCACCAACTGCCCAAGTGGGAAGTCCGAATGCAGTGTTGCAAGCTTCTGCAATTGAGTTTGACTGAACCATTGCACCCATAAAACCAAGGGCAAGCACGGTTGCAATTACAAAGAATACAGAAAGGAACTTACCAAAACCATTGTTGAAAGCCTTTTTGATATAGTACACAGGTCCACCGTGTACCTCTCCGTTTTCGTCAACGAGACGAGTTTCCTGAGCGAGTACTGCTTCTGCGTAAATGGTAGCCATACCAAGAAATGCGATAATCCACATCCAGAAAATTGCGCCGGGACCACCCGTAAGAATAGCGCCCGAAGCACCGACAATGTTGCCCGTACCAACCTGAGCTGCAATTGCAGTTGCAAGCGCCTGGAATGAGCTGAGACCACCCTTTTGCTTACCACCTCTGAGTGAGAATTTTCCAAAAACCTTTTTCATTCCTTCTCCAAAGCAACGAACCTGTACGAAGCGTGTTTTGAATGTAAAAAACAAGCCTGTTGCTATCAAGAGAATTACGAGAATGTAATCCGCCAAGTAAGAGTTTGCTGTTGCGACTAATGACAAAATTTTGTCTTGCATAATTTTCTCCGTTCCGTCATACTGACTTAAATTTTTGAATTAAAAAAAGCTGCGAAAAAACGCAACTCTGAAGAACCACACAAACCTCCGTCCGTGTAGTTATACTCTATCCTTTTGCCTGAGAGATTCAGCAATAAGCCTTGCACCTTCGGCACTCAAATAAATTGAGCTTCTCCAGAGTTCCCTCTGCCATCGGTCTATATATTCCAATAGCATCAACGGGTATTCAATTCATTGTACGCATTATAACACACATTACGACAAAATGCAAGTCTTTTGATAAAAATTGTTGTTTTAATTAAAAAACTCTTATTTTTTTATCGTTATATGTATATTATGCAAAAAGGGTGTCGCAAATTTTCATCTGCGACACCCATATTTTTTACCAGATAGAAGGCGCTGACTCGTCTGCGTCGGGAACGATTTCATCAATTGCATACTTGAAGTAATCGGATGCCGCAACGTAGTATCTGTAAAGTGCCTTAACGAGTACAGGTAATTCGTCATCGTCTATAGTATTATTTTCAAGAACGTTCTTTGCATAGCTGAGAGGTGAATATACAATTGTCATTACCTCATTACCACCCATAACGTCAAGCTTGATGAGCTTGCCGAGATTTCTTGCAATAATATTACCTATATCAATATAATACAATCCATCCTTGGCTTCGGGCTGAATAACATATCCGTCAACTGCGAATGTATAATCAGCAATTGCTGCGCCGTCTTCTACTGTGAAGTAGTGACGAACGGTTGTGTTACTTTCGAGAAGCAAGCTTGAACCGTTGAAGGTAATACCTGCTACACTGCCCGTCTTATAAGGAGCGTAAAGCGAAGGAATTGTAACCTCTACGTCAGAAAGATCGGGGTTGGGTGTGATAGTACCGTTAGCAAAATAGTATCTCGAATACTCGCCATAGTTGTACATTTCATTTATAAGGTTGATACATTCAGCATATCCTTCCGGATTCTGATTTACGTAATTTACGTAATCCTCAACCCTTCTTGTAACAGAAGCTGTAACTCCATCATAAGTAATGTTAAGTGTTACAGGGATTTTAGTTTCCTTGGGAGCTACGTAGAACTTAACCGTATAAAGTCCTGAGTCAACTGCATTGTCAGCCTTTTCAAGGGCTACGTTGTAGGTATCACCAAAGTAATCAATAGTAGCCTCTACGTTATCAATGTCATCAATAGCAAATTCGCTGAGCTTAACGTAGAACTTGAAGCCGATGCTGCCCTCGAGGAGCAAGCTGTAATCTGTGAACTGTACATCATCGATGTTCTGTGTCTTGAAGTACTCAACTACAGAGCCAAGTTTTGCAGGAAGCCTATAATCTTCGCTTGCAATGGGGTTGGATGCGAATCTGAGAAGTGAAGTGAAATCTAAATTATCTATAGTAGCAGTAAAGTCTCCACGACTGAGGAATTCACCCAATTCAAACTGTTTCTTCTCTACCTCAAGATCAAACATTGAATTTGCAAACTTAACGTTGGCAAATTCGCCGCTGTTAGTTACGTTAGCCCATTGTTCGGCAGAACCAAAGTAATAAGTTTCCCAGATAGCAGGAGCAAACTCAAGCTCCGAAACTGAAGTAACCGACGTATCGATAACAAGAGTATAGATTGTTTCGATACCTTCGAATGCATTTTCCTTGATATCTGAACCAACTATCAGCTTATTAATCGTTACAGGAGCTACTCCACCAAAGATATACGAAAGCGAAGTATTTGTTCCGTTAACCTTTTCGCCAATAAACGGAACTGCAAGATCTCTGATAGCATCACAGCCATAAAGTGCGCCAAAGCCGATAGCAGCCGTTGTTTCGGGAATTGCTATTGCCTGAAGAGTATTACATCCCATAAAAGCATAATCACCGATTGAAAGAACTGCATCTGCAAGATATACCTCTTTCAAGGCTATACAGTTAGCAAATGCCTTATAACCTATTGAGCCTGCGTTGAATGCAAGTAATTTGAGAGCTGTACAATCTCTGAACGCGTTGTAGCCAACTGCTACATCAGCATCGATTATAACCTCTGTAAGAGCCACAGCACCTCTGAATGCGCTGTTGCCTATAGACTTAAGGTTGTCTGAGAAATCTACAGAAGTAAGTGAAGTACAGTTCTTGAAGGCGTTATCGCCAACGTTCAATACTGTATCAGGAAGAACGATGCTATAAAGCTTTGTACAGTTATTGAATGCACCGTCTCCGATATTGAGAAGTCCTGTAGGAAGGGTAACTGATTCAAGAAGCGTTGAATCTGCAAAAGCAAGTGAAGCAATAACCTTAGTATTTGCATTTACCTCGCTGCTTGTAATTTCATCGGAAGCTGTCTTCCAGAGAATTGCATAAAGATTATCACCGGCAGCAAGATAAACAAGGTCGTTATCTGTTGTACCTGTAATGCTTGTTCCTGCGAACGCACCTGCTCCTACGTAATCCGGAATTGCGTTGATAACGATGTTTGCAAGTACTGAACAGTCAGCAAACGCATAGTTACCAATATACTTAACGCCAACGCCGATTGTAACATCTGTAAGAGAAGTACAAGCTGCAAATGCGTCGTCACCGATTGTGATTACGCTGTCAGGAACAGAAATAGAAGTAAGAGCTGTGCAATTCTCGAAAGCACCTTCTGCAATTACTTGTGTTGTTGCAGGAATTGTGAAGGACTCTACAGCCGTATCTACCTCTAAGAGAGCGTAGGTTGCGTTGCCCGAAACTGTAGCATATTTTGCGCCCGAAACCTCTGAAACGATACCGTTGCAATTTCTGAAGGCCGTTCCGTCAACTACTGCCATTGCGTTTTTAATTTCAAGATTTGTAAGCGAAGCACAATTCTCAAAGGCTGCAAAGCCAACAGTCTCAACACTCTGAGGAATTACTATTTCGCTAACGTTATCCAAACCGTAGAATGCATACGCGCCGACAGAGGTAACTCCCTCGTTAACGACAACGCTATTGATTGTATCGCGATAATTATACCAAGGAGCAAGAAGCTCGAGAGTATAATCGTCCATCATTCCATTACCTGAAATTGTAAGAGTTGAACCATTAACAGACCAAGTAAGAACGCCGGAAACGTCAGAGGACTCGGTTGCTATAACGTAAACTTCAAAACTCTCAATTGCATTTCCAAGTACTACGTCAACTCGCTTAGTGCCAACTGTAGTCATATCGGGAAGTACAAGCTCAACTAAATCGGTTACGTCAACTCCACCAAATCTTGCACTAAGACCCATAAGGTCAAGCTTTTCGCCAAGGTAATATGTGCTTGTCTCGGGAGCTGTGATTGAAAGAGTGCTGCTTCCAAGACAAATCGGAGAAATTGCCACTCCTGAATTATTTGAAACTCTGCCCCATGCAGCAGACGTACCATCGTACAAAATAGCCTTGAGCGCGTCGCATCTCAAAAATGCATTTGCGGCAATAGACGTCAAATCTGCACCGAAGAACACCTTTTCAAGACCTGAACAATCCTTGAAAGCAGATGCGTTAACTATCTCTGTCACAGGAAGAGATACGTACTCAATCCCAACAGCATTATTGAATGCAAAGGCAGGAATAGACGTAGCATCTGTAACCTCTACAAACTTAAGTCCTGAAGGAAGGTACTGTGAATTCAGGAAATAAGTATCGGCACCAAAAATATATCCGATATAAGAGCTAATTTCGGGAATGTAAAGACTTTCAACCTTCTCCATTCCATAGAAAGCAGACTTGCTCACTACGACACCCGGTACAACCTCAATGGTTTCAACCAAGTTGCCATATTGATACCAAGGAGCTTCTCCCTTAGCGTACTCAGGCATACTGCCACTTCCGGAAATTGTCAACGTGCGCTCAGAAACGTCAATATTCCAGTTGATAGTTGCATCTGCACCCGAATAATCGGCTGACGCAACGATCATCACGGTCATTGACACAACGAGTACAAGAATAATCCCCAGTGTCAAGCTCTTTAGAGTTTTAATCATAATAATTACCCCTTTATGTACATTTGTTTATATACTTATACATTGGTATTATATAACTTTTTTTTTGAAAAGTCAACTGTTTTCAAAAAGATATGTAAGTACGCACAAAGTAATAAAAATTTTTTGTACAAATTGACAATAAATGCATTAAAAAATAATGACAAAAATTCTTTTTCGAAAAGCAAAGCTGTTTATTTTCAGTTGCTTATACCGGACATTCCAAAATCTGTGCTTCATACGTCTTACAAATAAACAATTGGCTGTGAAAATTTTTCACAGCCAATTTTCGTGTTAAATATCAAATTCATCAAAGCTTATAGTTCTGCCCTCAGATATACTCTTCTCGCCTGCCATACAGGTAAGGGTAGCAACAAGTCCGTCGTAGGCATCGTTGACGTACCTACCGTTCTTACAGCTATCAAAGAAACGGTCAAGCAAGCCTGTGTCACCACCACTATGTCCCGAAATCGCTTCGGGAAGCTTGATTGTGGTAATCTCACCTTCGCCTCTTGGCGTAATCTTTATAGTTCTGTCTGTAACGTGGTACTCAATCGTAGCCTTCGTACAATTTATAGTACCCTTTCTTGTTTCCTCGGCACTTGCCATAGAAAGCTCATATGCAAGATTGACTCCGTTGTCGAACTCAATGAGCATTGACTCGCTGTCAATAACGTCCTTTTCGGAATTATAAACGCAAATATCCTCTTCACAATCAAAGCGTGTTTTGGACTTGTAACCGTCGTAGTTGAAGGAATACAGACAGGTATCCTTTTCGGGACAATTCTTGCAATGCTCTGCAACGCCATCTCTGTGCGTATATATTCCAAGTCTTCCGATTGCCGAAACCTTTTTGACACCACTTCCTACCAGAAAACGAATCACGTCAATATCGTGACAGCATTTGGTATTCATCATACCACCCGAATATTTCTTATATCTGTGCCAACGTCTCATATAGCTTGAAGAATGAGTTGGCGCAAGATTTTCAGAAGCCGTTATCGAAACGATTTCTCCAACCTCTCCACTGTCAATAATCGCCTTCATTCGCTCAACGATTGAGGTATATCTCAAAACAAAGCCCAACATAAGAACCTTATCATAATTCTTGGCTCTTTTGTAAATGTCGATTGCCCTTTGAGTTGATGCTTCAATAGGCTTTTCAAGAATAATATGAAGATTCTTGTCCATTGCATCAAGGACGATTTCACGATGGGCAAAATCGGGAGTAGTAATTACTACTGCGTCAAGACGGGAATCATTGAGCAATTCCCTATAATCGGTATATACGTCGGGCTTTTCGTCAGCAAAGAAATATTCAACGTAATTGTCAAGTCTTTCCTTGTCAATATCACATATAGAAATTATTTTATGCTCTTTGTAATAATTCTTAATATTGTTGGTATATGCACGAGACCGTGCCCCCATACCGATAATTCCAATATTCATATTCGTCCTCACTTTTATTATTTTGAATAAGTAATAACACCATTTACCATCGTCAGCTTGGTGTAAATATCAGGAGTAAGCGCAACAAGGTCGGCATCGTAGCCCTTTTCAATTTTACCCTTGCGATTATCAATTCCAAGAAGTCTCGCAGGATTAAGCGTTGCCATTCCGATAACCTCCCAGATAGGAAGTCCCGTTGCATTCAACTCGGTGCGTATAAGTCTATCGCCCGAGGCAACACTTCCGGCAAAAGCCTTCATGTCCATTCGATTGGCCACTCCGTTTTTAATCAACACTTCCTGACCCTTGGTGAGACTTCCGAGCTTGGTAACGGTATTCTCAGGCAAGCCTGCTCCCCTCATTGCATCTGAAGTGAGTATAATTTTATCTCTTCCCTTGCACTTGTAAATAAGCTTCAGAATACCATCGGGAAGGTGTACTCCGTCACAGATAGTCTCTGCAGTAAGAGAATCAAAATAGAGTCCTGCCTCTATTGCACCTGCATGCCTTTTGCAATTCGCAATATGAACGCCCGACATTCCCGAATACAAGTGTGTCATAAGCGTATATCCGTTTTTAGAAGCCTCTTCAATGGTATCAAAGCTTGCATCGGTATGCGCTGCAGATACTATAATACCCTTTGCCGAAAGGCTCTTTCCAAGCTCCATTGCGCCGTCAAGCTCAGGAGCGATACTCCAACGCTTCACGCAACCGTAGGAAAGGAAGAGCTCAACCTCTTTCATATCGGGATTCTTAATAAACTTGGGGTCCTGAGCACCCTTCTGATTCATCGAGAAATACGGTCCTTCAAGATGTACTCCCAAAAGATTACAGTTGGTAATCTTGGGGGCGCACTTACAAAAAACGTCAAGAGTGTTTGCCGTCTCATTGGTATCGCCTGCGAGAGTAGTTGCAAGCAACGAGGTTACACCGTGCGAGTTGTGATGATTGGCAATATTACGGAAGGCTTCCTCTGTTCCGTCCATAAAGTCAGAGCCTCCACCACCGTGAACGTGAGTGTCAATAATACCCGGAGCTAAATATGCACCCTCAAGGTCAACCACCTCAGAATCGGTCTCGGTAAGCTGTGACATTTCACCGAAATCGGCAATTTTACCGTCGCAACAAAGCAAATATCCGTTGTCTATTTTTGAATTCTGCAGTACGATAACTGCATTCTTAAATAATACCTTAGACATAATTACTTGATTACGTCAAACTTTTCGATATCAATCATTGATGCCGAATCTGCATCAATGCAAAGAGAAACGTCGTCGTGTGTCTTGAATGCAGTTGCCGGAACCATATTTGTAACGTCATTTGTGAGAGTATCGTGAATAGCCTGAGCCTTAACCTTATAAGGAACAGCCGATACAATGTGACGACACTTGAGAATTCTCGAAACCGTCATAGAAATAGCCTGCTTGGGAACATCGTCGATTGTCGGGAACCAACCCTCGCCAAGCTGCTGATTACGACACTTCTCATCAAGATTAACAACCTTGTACGAAGCCTGAGTATCAAAGTCTGCAGGTGGGTCATTGAATGCAATGTGACCGTTCTCACCAATACCGATAAGGCCTACGTCAACGGGTGATTCATCAAGCTCAGCCGTGAGCTTTGCAATAATATTGTCAACGCCTTCGGAAACGTCAACGAAATGAGCAGCCTTGAGATTAACCTTTGATACAAAACGCTCTTTAAGGTATTTCACAAAGCTTGCAGGATGTGATTCATCAATTCCGATGTACTCGTCAAGATGGAACATCTCAACCTTGCTCCAATCAACGTCAAGATTGATGAGAGCTGAAAGTGTTGTGAACTGTGAAGCGCCCGTTGAAAGAATAAGTCTTGCGCTTCCCTTCTCCTTAATTGCATCGTTAAGATGCTTTGCCGTTAACTCGGCTGCCTTTGCACCGAGCTGTTCTGCTGTCTGACTGTAGTAAATTTTCATAATAAAACCTCCATTATTTGTAAGCGTTTACATTTTGTTATATATATTATACATCTAAAAAAAGCAAAAGTCAATAGATTTCACTAAACTGTAAATCTTACATTTTGAAACGACGTAATCTTTGATTTTTGTAAGACTTACAATATCTGTTCTTTCGTGTTGACAAATACCCTTCGATGTATTATAATGAAATAAATTTCAAAAGGAGTACAATTATGAAGGATATACTTGAATTTTCAACCCCTGAAGCCGTGGGTATTAAATCAGACTTCATTTCTGATTTCATTGATGATATTCAGGACAGAGGCTTGATGACTCACAGCTTTATAATTATGCGTCACAACAAGGTGTGCGCTGAATGCTACTGTCCCCCATTCAAAGTAAATGAGTTTCACAGAATGTACTCAACCAGCAAAACCTTCGCTTCAATGGCACTTGGAATTCTGGTTGGCGACGGCAAGGTGAAGCTTGACGATAAAGTTTCGGACTACTTCCCCGAATATTGCCCCGAAAATATGCACGAATGGATTGAAAATACAACTATAAGAGACGCTCTTATGATGTCTACAGCACATACAATCAATCCTTATTTAATTCCGGAGAGCAATTTCGTTTCCAACACCTTCACAAAAGAACCCACTCATCCCTCAGGAACTATTTTCAACTACGACACCAACGCCTCAAACTGTATAACAGCAATAGTTGAAAAAATAAGTGGTAAGCCTTATATTGACTTTTTGAAGGACCGTGCGCTCAGAGAAATCGGATTTTCAGAAGATTCTCATTGTGTTCAAATGCCACAGGGCGGCTCGTGGGGAGGCTCAGGTGTTCTTTGTTCAACAAGAGACCTTGCAAGATTTGCCCTGCTCGTCTACAATGACGGATATGCAAACGGCAAACAGCTTCTGCCCAAGGACTATGTTATCGAAGCTAAATCAAAGCAGATTGATAACTGCGTAAACGGACACAAGGACAAGCTTCACGGTCACGGATACGGCTACCAGATATGGAGACTATTTGAAAACGGATACGGTTTTCTTGGTATGGGTGGTCAGGTTGCCTTCTCCTTCCCCGACTACGATTTAATCTACTGTATGACAGCAGACGTACAAGGTGACCCCAACGGATACGTTACATACGCCGAGGCTCTTTATTATAACATAATGAAAAATATTAAGAAGCTTGACAAGAACGACTCTCTTCCCGAAAATCCCGGAGCGAAAGCTATACTCGATGGAAAAATCAAAAACTTCAAAGCTTATGCACCCGAAGGAAAATCCGAAACAGAATGGACCAAAAAGGTAGAAAACGTAGTTTACACTGCCAACGAAAACCCAATGGAAATCAAATCCTTCTATCTTACCTTCGCTGACGACGGTGGTATATTCCATTATGATACACCAAGAGGCTCTAAGGAAATCCCCTTTAAGTTCGGAGAATATCTGATTTCTGAGTTCCCCGAAACGCACTATTCGGGCAAGCAAATTCACGTGCCTCTCGGAAGAGGCTACCGTTCAATGAGCGCAGGAGCTTGGACCGAAGAACACAAGCTCACAATAAGAACTTATATCATAGACGATTATTTTGGAAATTTATATACGACGTTTTCTTTCAAGGGTAATACAGCTTCTGTAAGAATGGCAAAAACTGCAGAGGGCTTTCTTGAAGAATACGATGGAGAAATGGTAGGTAGTTGCTAATGTTTTATTTTTACGTAGTTAACACAGCTAAAAATGGCTGTAGAGAAAAATTCGTTGAAGAGCTTAATGCTCAAGGAATTTCAAAGGCAATAAGAGAAGAAAAGGGCTGTCTCAAGTATGATTTTTACTTTGCAGAGAACAATCCAGACGAGCTTCTCCTGGTGGAAATCTGGGAAAGTCACGAGGACCAGCAGGTTCATTTGACTCAACCACACATGGATACATTCAGAGCAATCAAAGCCAAATATATCGAATCATCAAAGATGGGAGAAACCTTTCCCGAATAATTACTCATCCATTAACGTTAAGCCGATTATAATGGATAAGAACGACATCTGAATAAGTCTGTCAATCGCAAGGGAGACAATTTGAAGCTCTTACGATTGACAGACTTTTTGTATGCAAAACGGGCTATGACGACATCGTCATAGCCCGTAAGATTCTGACTTAATTGAATAGAATTTTTAATTTTATATAATTAATTATTTGTATTCTGGTTATTATTCATCATTCCGGCCATAGCTTCTTTCATAGCTCTTGCTGTAGCTTCTGCCTGAATTCTTGCCTCCTCGGCCTTCTTAGCCTCAACCTGCTCCATAATAGTGTTTTTGAACTTATCAGCTTGAACAACACCGTCAAGATGAATGTCCGTCTCAAGGCTGCTGGTATCTACCTTTATATAAGCATAATGAAATATTTTTCCCCAGAATTTTTGCTTGATGTTTATAGCGTTTATCTTCTCAAAAGGAATATCTATCGAATTAGTGGTTAAAATACCGGTACGATATATAACTCTTTTGTCTGTGATAGTTAAATACGTTTTGTAATAACGAAGTGTTTTTATAATTGCTCTCAAAACAAAAAATACAGCTACCACTATGATAGGAGTTACAACTTGTTTTACTCCATCGTTCACCGCTTCTGCCATATATTCATTTGACACGCCACCAATTGCCTCTCCTGCTGCTCCGGGCAACAACGATGCAACTACTCCAATAACAATAAAAATAATTGCCCATAACCATAATGAAAAAAGTATCCAAGGTGTTCTCTTAATCTCGCCTAACTGCTTTTCTCCTGCATTTAGGTTCTTTTCAACATATTTGCTCATGTCTTTCTCCTTTGAATGATAATAATTTTGACATTTAGTGAATGTCATTATTTGCATTATAACATCATATAATAATTTTGTCAAGCACTAAATGTCAAAAGGTGGAGAAAATGTTCAAAAACAAAACCCAAAGTGGTCGTAATAACATTTGTGGAGAAAGCATTTATAGATTAAGAAAAGCGTCAATTCCAAAAATGTCCCAAAGATTATTGGCAGACAAGCTTCAATTGCTCGGAATTGACGTAGATAAGAATGCCATTCAACGTATAGAAAGTGGAGAAAGATTTGTAACGGACATTGAATTGATTGCGTTAAAAAAAGTATTTGACGTTACTTATGACGAACTGTTAAATAACGAAGGTCAAAATTAAAACAACATTACAAAAAATGGTCTGTAAAAACTTTAAGTTTTTACAGACCGTTTTTTATCCTAAAAGCTTAGGGGTGAACAACACGTTTCCGTCCTTGTCAAATATTTCTTCCTCGTGCAAGAAAATCAAATCGGGTGTCGGAGAATCGTCGTTGTTCCAAAAATAAACCAAAGAACGGTGAACGTAGCCGTAATTATCCTCTGCAAGCAAGTGAATTTTAATCGTTCCACCCTTTTCGCTCTTATAGTTTTTATTGAATTGCTTGGAATAATCTCCGTTCGCCTTGATGATTTCATCGGTCAGATCGACTCTTCCAACCTCTTCTCCGTCAACTTCCTCAACAAGTGTATATCTGACAAAATCATCTTTAGAATTATTTACTACCAACTCCTGATGAATTGTGAATTCCTTGTTATTGTAAGAATACGTACTGTTTCCCGACATTTTAGCCGAAAGCACTGGAAGGAATTTTTTGAAAAGCATTGACAAGCTTAAATCATCAAGATATTCTATCTTCTTTATTCCCGATGCTTCTACGACTGCCTCAAGAGATGAAACGTTTTCAAACAGCCCTACTTCAAAGTTTCCAATGAAGCTGTTTTCTGCTCTTTCAAGCATTATGGTTTCACCGTTGTGATTGATGTGAATAACAGTGTCATCGGTCAGTTGCTTTGGAGTCAAAGTTATCGAAACCGGAACGCAGTTGCCTGAATTAATGCTACCAAATTCATAATCGGTATTAGCAAACAAGCTTGCTTCCCTTTTCATTTGCTCATCAACGTTCTTGTATATTAGAGATATTTCCGTGTTCAATTGATTTATCTGAGTATTATGTCTCATTTCCTGTTGCTTTAACTGACCGTTCAGGTCTGAAATTTTAACAAATGCAACAACAAGCGCGACAACCAAAGCTACAACGATAAATGAAAAATACAATTGCTTCTTCATAATTAACAAAGCCCTTTCTACTTTTTTAATTGTTACCAAGAAGCTCGTCTGCAAAAATAAATTCGTATCCGTTTTTGCTCATTATCTCGCCCATTTTATATATTTTCTCGGCATAATCGGGTTGGTAAGCAAGATAATCCTTATAAAAATACTGCTCGTGAGTACATATTCCCACGTACTCATCTCCTACGAACTTTGAAAAAATGCTTTCTATTTCGTCGTATTTCATCAAGTTAAGAGTCATTTCGGGTATATGGAATTTTTTGAAATGCATATCGGTTTCGCTGTTATAGATGCATTTCATATTATCGACGGTAGAAAGTAACTCGTTCGGCTCAAAGTGATTATATGAACAAACTGCCTTTCCTATAGCAGTATCAGGGCCCACTCTTGAATATACACGGGCTTCGGGCTGCCTGTTTTGCATAATACGCATAGCGTGACCGTAAGGAAGCGAATTCGGGTCTCCGTTATACTCGGAAGACACACCTGCAGAAACGTCCATCACCCTGACTCCACAATCGTATAACGCTCTGACGCCTTCTTTGCTCACACAATTCCAATGAGGGCAATATCCGTACGTAAACGAATCTTTTCCTGCAAAACGGAATACCTCTTTTTCTACGGTCTTAAAAACGTCGTACATATCGTTATATGTTGCATTTACGTAAGGGTAATCGGGAAATTCCTCTTTGGCGTGAAAGCACATTTTCAACCAAGAGGACGCCTCCTCCCATTCGGATCTATATGTATCAACAACGTCAAAAAGAGTAAACTCGTCGTTTCCGTAAAAAGAGGACGTTCTCAAAAATAAGTTAAGCTGAGTTTTTACTCCGTATTTTTCATAGGCTGTTTTTAATACCTTCAAAAAAGGATTATCAAAAAGAGACTTCGGTTTATCTCTCGTAATATCACGAAGCACCCATATTACGTCATCAATTAAAAAATGTGTTTTTTTCATAAAATGCTCCTTGTTGCAAGTGATAAAATTAAATTTGTCTGAAATGCCGTAAATTTTTTATATGGCAATTCAAGCTGTAAAAAATAATTCAAGCAATATTTTATCCAGTGAATAAATAATATCACAAAAAGCTTTTTATGTCAATAGACAACTTATTAAAGAAATCAAATAAAGTTCTATAATATTCATCGTCCTTGAAATTGGAATTTTCAATCAGGTCAAGCATTTCGTCAATTGAAATTAGCTTCGCGTCCATTACCTCTTCCTTTTGCAAGGTGAGATGGGACATATCAAATTCACCCACAAAAACGTAAATATCGTTAAGACAATCGTAGCATCGGGATTTTCCGACAAGATAGGTTTTGAAAGAAGAAACGTCAAGCCCAAGCTCTTCCTTAACCTCACGAATAGCCGTGTCAAGTGACTCCTCACCCGATAGGACGGTACCCGTTGTTATATCCCATATTCCGGGAAAATACTGCTTTTCAAGAGAACGTCGCTGAATCAAAAATTTCAAATCGGGAGTGACGATATATGCGTGAATGCACTTAAACCAATCTCCCTCGGCACTGTGCTGACCTCTGATGGCAGTATATCCTTTTTTATTTCCGTCGTAATCATACACATCAAGTATTTCCATATATAAGTCCCCCGTAAAAAAATTAAAGCCGTTGCAAAAGCAACGGCTTTCGGTGTAAAATGTCAGCGACGACCAATTTTCCCGGGCAGCTTCCCGCCAAGTATCGTAGGCATAGATGAGCTTAACTACTGTGTTCGGAATGGGAACAGGTGTACCCTCATCAACAAAGTCACTAACTGTTATACACTGAAAATCGAATAGAGAAAAGAAACTCTGAAGAGTACATGATGAATAGTTATATAACTTTTCAAAGAAAAGTTCAAGCTATCGGGCAATTAGTATCGCTCAGCTGCATACATTACTGCACTTCCACCTGCGACCTATCAAACATATAGTCTTTATGCGCCCTTATCAGTAAACTGATGGATATCTTATCTTGAGGTGTGTTTCACGCTTAGATGCCTTCAGCGTTTATCACGACCGCACGCGGCTACCCGGCTATGCTCCTGGCGGAACAACCGGTGCACCGGAGGTGCGTCCATCCCGGTCCTCTCGTACTAAGGACAGCTCCTCGCAAATATCCTACGCCCACGACAGATAGGGACCGAACTGTCTCACGACGTTCTGAACCCAGCTCGCGTACCACTTTAATCGGCGGACAGCCGAACCCTTGGGACCTGCTCCAAGCCCCAGGATGTGATGAGCCGACATCGAGGTGCCAAACCTCCCCGTCGATGTGAACTCTTGGGGGAGATCAGCCTGTTATC
>JAZNRH010000111.1:0-2829 GCA_045590615.1 Eubacteriales bacterium | reverse complement strand
TAGGCGAGATTCGCCAGCGACGGCTCGTCGCTTTTTTATTATATAGGAAATTGCATCGCAATTTGCATATAACAAATAAAGTCTACCTATTAAAATCGTGAGCGTCAGCGAACATCAGTTGCCGAAGGCGACTTTTTTATTATTTTATCTCTCGTCCACCATCGCCCGGAGTGGTTATGTAGAAGGAGGGCTCATAACCGATTTTTTCGGTATAGAGCTTGTGAACGGTTTTCTTGAAGCTGTCAATTGCGTCGTTTTTAACGAGGCTGACCGTACAACCACCAAAGCCTGCGCCCGTCATTCTGGATGCAATACATCCGTCAACGCTTCTTGCAGCATCAACAAGGGTGTCCAGCTCAATTCCCGTTACTTCATAAAGCTCTCTGAGAGAGTCGCCCGAAGCGTTTATTAACGCTCCAAAGCCCTCTATATCGCCTTTTTCAAGAGCCTCAACCGATTTCATAACTCTGTCACATTCGTAGACAACGTGCTCGGCTCGCTTTCTGCAAATTTCGTTCTTTATTACGAGCTTGTGCTCCTCGAACTGCTCTGTCGTGAGCTCACCCAATAGCTTGACGTTCGGCATTACGTTCTGAATATCAGCCAAAGCCGCGGCACACTCTTCGCACCTCTCGTTGTATTTCGAGGTGATGAGACTGCGCTTTTTGTTGGTGTTGGTTATAACAATACTGCAATCGCCAAGCTCAAGGGGTACGTGCTTGTATTCAAGCGTTGCACAATCTACAAGTACAGCGCAGTTTTCTTTGCCCATTGCAGAAGCAAACTGGTCCATAATGCCACACGAAACGCCTGCATAGTTGCGCTCAGCACGTTGACCGATAAGAGCCATTTCAATCATATTGACGTCAACGCTTTTACCTGCATTTTCGTTGGCAAAAACAGTGAGTGACAAAGCCGTTGCAACCTCGATTGCAGCAGAGGACGAAAGTCCACCACCGTGAGGAAGGGTGTCGTCGAAGAGCATATCACAGCCGACAAGCTCGTAGCCGTCAAGCATAAGCTCCTTTGCAACGCCTGCTTGATAGTTGCCCCACCACAATTCTTTGTAGTCGTCGATTTTGTCAAGCTCAACTACTACGTGGTCGGTGAGGTCTGTTGCTTCCATAACGAGCTTTCTGTCAGCCCTGACTCTCGTTGCAATGGTAGTGCCGAGAGTGATTGCTGCAGGTAGAACCGAGCCACCGTTATAGTCAATGTGCTCACCAATGAGGTTTACACGGCCAGGGGATGCGAAAATTCTGACGTCGTTTACGTCTCCGCCAAAACGCTTGATAAACTCCTTTTTAAGCTCTGTAACAGTCATTTACTTGTCCTCCGATACGTATTTTTTGTGCGCTTCGATTAATTCGAGAGCTTTTTCCTCGGGGCAGGTGGGGTTGCAATGAGCCCAAGCGCCCGTTTCGCTTGAAGCATTGAACTTAATCTTGTCCTTTGAACGCATAGGTGGGAAGAACTCAATGTGGAAATGGTGATAGTCGGTTTCATCACAGTTTACTGCACCCTGATGCATACACATCATATAAGGGAAGGGGAAGCCGAAGAGACAGTCGAGAGTACCTGCAGCCTCACGAACGGCAGCAGCAAGATTTTTTCTTTCCTTTTCATCAAAATCAGTGATGTACTGTTTGTGGCTCTTTGATGCAACCATAATTCCGTAGGGATATTCCGACCAGAAGGGAAGGAATACAACAAAATCATCGTTTTCGAATATTATTCTCTTATTAACCTTTTCTTCTTCCTTTATTATATCACAGAAAAGGCATCTGCCCGTTTCTTCAAGATACTTTTTGGAAGAGTCAAATTCGAGCTCAAGCTTTTTGGGAATAAAAGAATAACCGTAAATCTGACCGTGAGGGTGAGGCATAGTTACGCCTACAGCTTCGCCTCTGTTTTCGAAAATAAGAATATATTTTATGTTCTTGTCCTGACGAATAGCCTCAAACCTCTCGCACCAGAGATTTACCAGCTTTTCAACGTGAGCTTGAGAGAGCTCGGGAAGCGTAATGGTATGGTTGCTTGAGTAGAGAATAACTTCGCATTTGCCGTAACACTCCTTTGTCTTGAAAAGGTCTGTTGCAACGTCGTCGGGCTTTGGAGGGTTTTGCATCATAGAAGGAAAGTCGTTGTCGTATTCAAAGACTTCAAATTCATCGGGCACTTTTCCACTTCCGGGGCAGAAGGGACACCAATCCTTTGGCATCTGAGGTCTGTTCTGTCTGTGGGATGCAATCATTACCCAATCTCTTGTCATAGGGTTAAATCTTAATTCAGCCATATAATATCTCCTTGGTATAAACAGGTGTTTTTATCATATATATTTATTATAAAACTTTTTTATCAATATACAATGTATAATATCACAAAAAACATACGAAAAAACCAACTAATTATTGAAAAAATACTAAATAATCACAAAATAAAGTGCATACATATTCAATTTATGCACAATGCACATAGAGGTAATATTAAATTTTGATACTTTTCACAAATCAAACAAGTAAAAGTGCATTTTGTGTCTTTTTTAAGATAAACCCCATTGACATTTAGGTTAAATTGTGGTATCATTACATCGTAAAGAACCTCCCCGAAAGGGAAGGAAATAATAGGGCGAAAGTCCGGAATTTATAAGGAGAATTTTTATGAAAAAAATCACTTCACTCTTAGTAGTGCTGATGATGCTCGTTTCTCTTCTCAGCTTCAATGCATTTGCAGCTCTTGAAGATATCAACGAGGACACCTGCACAGTCGTAAAAGAGCTTGTTCTTAAGGGAACACCCACTATCGACGGTAAGCTTGACCCGATGTACA
>JAZNRH010000110.1:0-10283 GCA_045590615.1 Eubacteriales bacterium | reverse complement strand
GAAAGTGAATACGGAAAAGGGTCTGTATTTTCTTTTGATTTGAGACAAAAAATAGTTGAGGCAGTGCAGGCAGGTGATTGCGAGGCGAAAGCAGGCAATCCTGAGTCGAAAAAACATACATATAACGAGTCTTTTATAGCGCCGGATGCGAAAATACTTGTGGTAGATGACAATAAAGTTAATCGTAAAGTTATTACGTTGTTGCTAAAAAAGACGCAGATAGGAATTACCGAGGCAGATAGCGGTTATAAAGCTATAGAACTTGCAGCATCACAGAAATATGATGTAATTTTTATGGACCATATGATGCCGGGTATGGATGGCGTTGAAGCTATGAATAAAATAAAGGAAATAAAAGACGGACCTTGTGCCGACACGCCGATTATTGTACTTACCGCAAATGCTGTTGAAGGTTCAAGAGAAAAGTATTTGGAAGATGGTTTTGACGGCTATTTATCGAAACCAATTGAGCCGGCGAAGCTTTTTGACATCATAAGGGAGATTTTACCCGAGGAGAAATTAATTCAATAGATAGAAGATAAAATGCCGGCTGTTAAGCCGGCATTTTGTATGGAATATTATAGGTTAAAATACTTATCAAATTCAGCAGGATGAGGAATTGCAGATAATTCTCTGACCTCAGCGCGCTTTGTTTTGATGAAGTTGTCAATAAGCTCCTTGGGGAATACTCCACCTGCAGTGAGGTAATCGTTATCCTTTTCAAGAGCATCAAGTGCCTCGTCAAGCGAAGTCGGAAGATGCTTGAGCTTTGCCTTTTCCTCTTCGGGAAGGTGGAAAAGGTTGCAATCGTAAGGACCCCAACCGTTTTCGTGTGGGTCAATCTTGTTCTTTATTCCGTCAATACCTGCCATAAGAATAGCAGAATAGCAGAAATAAGGATTGCAGGTAGCATCCGGATTTCTGAGCTCAAAACGACGAAGCTCAGGTGCTTTTGCGTATGCAGGGATACGAATAACTGCACTTCTGTTTGAAGTTGCATAGCCTACTGTTACAGGCGCTTCAAATCCCGGAACAAGTCTCTTAAACGAGTTTGTGCTCGGGTTAGTCAAGGCGCAAAGAGATGCAATGTGCTTGAGAAGTCCACCCATAAAGTAATGAGCCTCACGGCTGAGATTTGAATATCCGTTATCGTCCGAAAATACAGGCTCGCCATCCTTCAATAAAAGCATATGAACGTGCATACCACTTCCTGCCTCACCCATAACGGGCTTGGGCATAAAGGTTGCAGACATTCCGTACTTTTTAGCAGTGTTGTGAATGATATACTTTATCATCATAGTTGCATCTGCCATTTTGGACATCTGACCAAGCTCGGGCTCGATTTCAAATTGTCCTGCAGCGCCTACCTCGGGGTGATGATAATTGAGCGCTATGCCCATATCATCGATAAGCATACACATTTCGCTTCTTGCCTCGTAAGACACGTCAAACGGCTTTGCTATATGATAGTTCTTCTGCTTTGCTACGATGTTTCCAAGTCCTTCTACGTCGCTGTTCCAATGAGCCTGCTGAGCGTCAACCTCATAGCCAACGGAATTTGAAGCTACGTTCCAATAAGCCTTATCAAAAAGATAAAACTCAAATTCCGGAAGAATAAGCATAGTATCTGCTATGCCACTATCCTTGAGATATTTCTCTGCAGCAAGCACTATATTTCTTGGATACTGAGCAAGCGGTCTGTTCTCCGGAGTATCGATAATCATTGCGTTACCCGTCATTGAAAGCGTAGGAATTTCACAAAACGGGTCTACTACAGCAGTATCGGGGTCGGGAATAAATACCATATCGCTCTTTTCAACTACTGCATAACCGTAATTTGAAGCATCAAATCCAATACCGTTCTTCATTGTTTTTTCTGAAAAGTTCTTGGCGGGAATGGTAACGTGACGGAACTGTCCGTTGATATCAACCATCTTGAAATCCACCATCTTGATGTCCTTTTCTCTGATTATAGCCAAAATATCTGCAACTGTTTTTTTCATATATCTTCTCCTTTTTTAATTTTATCGCGCGTTACTGAAAAGCTCTCGTCGGTCAATAGCTCAACCGTTTCGTCGGATGCCTCGTCAAGAATTACCGACACCCAATGCGTTTTATTCATATGATAAGCAGGGTATACGCCCCTGGAAGTCCTGAAAAAATCCTTCATTTCCTGAGACAGCTTAAGATTTACTACGTCAACGGCATTCTCTGTTTCAAAACCGAATTTTGACTTTGGTACGCTCATAATTATCGCATACCATTTACGGTTTATATGATGACGAAAAACTGCCGTATCTTCCTTAAACGGATAATCAGGCTCGGTTCCGTAATTATCAAGACAAAGCTTGAAAAATTCATCTCTTGTCATTTTTTATTCCTGAGATTACCTTGTTATATATTTCATCGGCAATAGCCTGTCTCGTTCGCATTTCGCCATTCTCAGCACAATGAATTGTAGTCCAACCAAGCTTTTGGGCTGAAAAAAGAGCAGCTCTGTACGCACGTGTCAAATGCTCTGAGTTTTCGTGAATATCAATTTCTCTGCCCGTATCCTCACTTCTCTTTTTAATAAGCTCAAGGCTTATTTCTACGGGAACTTCAAGAAAAAGGGTTATATCGGGTGATGGAATGGCAAGCTTATTAAATTCAAAATCATAAAGCCAATTCAAAAATGCTTCTCTTTCGACGTCGTCATCAATCTTGGAAAGCTGATGTATGGCATTGGCTGTAGTATATCGGTTTGCAATTATCACAGTACCGTTTTCGTAATCATCCTTCCAGCCTGAAATAAAGCTGGCAACACGATCTACAGCAAAGAATGCCGATGCAGCATACGCATTTACTGCGTTGGGGTCATGAGAAAACTCACCACCGAGGTACATTTTCACAAGGGCAGAAGAATTGCTGTCATAATCGGGGAATGAAACGATTTTTGCCTTTATTCCCTCATCTGTAAGTCTTTGATATAAAAGCTCCGACTGTGTCTGCTTGCCCGAACCGTCAAGACCGTCAATTGTAATAAGTATACCCATTTTACTTCTCCTTTGAAAACATCGTTCCAAATATAAATTTGGGAAGCTTCAACATTCTGCCAAAGCGCTTGGGCTCTTTTATAAGTCTGTAAAACCACTCTAAATTAGCCTTTACAAAAAACTTGGGCGCTCTTTTTACAGTACCTGCAAAAACATCAAGCGTTCCACCAAGTCCTATTATTAGTCTGGCGTTTAGTCTGTCCTTGTTTTGTACAATCCATTTTTCCTGCATTGGCACGCCGAGACACACGAATAGAATTTCTGCGCCCGAATTATTTATACTTTCAATCAGAGCATCATAGCCATCGGGCTTTACGTAGCCGTGAGACGTTCCTGCCACCTCAAAGCCCTCGTATTTCTCCGAAAGCCTTTTTGCAGCAAGCTCTGCTACGCTCATTCCGTTCTCCGTCTGTGGCTTTGAACCGTAGAAAAATATCTTGTATTTGCCTTGTGCTGAGCGTTTTACAAGCTCCTCTGCAAGCTCACAACCGGGGACCTTACACTTAAGTGGCTTTTTTAATATTTTTGATGCGAGAACAACACCTGCGCCATCGGGTATAAGCACGTTTGCAGACGAAACAAGCTCCTTGAATGCTTTATCCTCGATTGCCATCTGCACTATTTCGGCATTAGGTGTAAAGGTTATGCATTGCTCCGAACGAGCTATATATCCCTCTACTAAGTCAAGAGCTTCTTCCAAAGTAACGTTGTCGAAATCAATGCCACGAATGTTAATTTTTTCCATCCTATTTACCTCGAATTATGTCACCCTTAGTTACCGTAAAGGGCATTTTCAACTTAAAAAGCATCTGAGCATGTGGTGCTGACTCTATTCTCTCCCCATCCATATTCCACATTGCCAGGGGGGTAAAGCTTGTGCCGACCTTGCCGGGCGATATTATCTCTACCTCAGCATCGGCAAGCATTTTGTTACGCTGACGGCAGATAGCGATACCGTTTTCTGCATCGTAATCCTCAACCGTTGCAAGAAATGCCTTTTCCTTGATATATCCCGACTCGGTTGCAAGGTGGGGCTGTGATTGAGGGTGGGAAAAATAATAACCCGTGCAGTACTCTCTATGTGAAACCGAATTGAGCTCTCGTTTGAGGTCGTCAAGCGTAACCTCACACTCCTTGCCAAAATACTTATCAAGAGCAATGCGATAGCAATTGGTTACAACAGCAGTATAATATGCGCTCTTCATTCTGCCCTCTATTTTAAGGCTGTCTATTCCTGCCTTGACAAGCTCATCTATATGCTCAATGAGATTCATATCCTTGGAGCCGAAGATATACGTTCCCTCGGGGTAAAGCTCGGCTGTGAGCACGTCCTCCGGCCTTTTTTCTTCGGCAAAATTATATATCCATCGGCAAGGCTGAGCACATCTGCCACGGTTGGCATCACGATCAAGATAATATTCCGACAGCAAGCATCTACCGGATATAGAAACACACATTGCACCGTGAACGAATGCTTCTATTTCAAGCTCCTTTGGAGTTTTTGCACGAATTGTAGCAATATCGTCAATAGAAAGCTCTCTTGCAAGAACCACTCTGCTTGCTCCCATGTCGTGCCACATACGGCAGGACAAATAGTTCATATTTGCGCCCTGAGTCGATATATGTATATCGACCCCTGAAAGACGCTCTCTCACCTTTTCAAAAACGCCCAAATCAGCAACTATCACAGCATCAAGTCCAACGTCAGAAAGCTGTTCAAGATAAGCATCAAGCAAATCAAGTTCATTATTGCGTGGCATGGTGTTAAGAGTAAGATATGCTTTTTTGCCATGAGAATGAAGCAGGCTTACGCCTGTCTTCATCTCGTCAATCGTAAAATTATCTGCAGAAGCTCGCATACCAAACTGCTCTCCTGCAAAATAAACTGCATCTGCCCCGTATGAATCGGCAAAGGTAAGCTTCTCAAAATTACCTGCAGGAGAAAGTATTTCGGGTTTCTTTATAGTATCAATCATTTTATTTCATTTTCTCAAAAAATGCGAGAATTCCTTTATAGGTTGAATATACGTCAAGCTTTGAAACGGCTTCTGCGGGAGCGTGCATTGAAAGCACAGGTACACCGATATCGACAACGTCAATATTGTACTTTGCAACGAACTTGGAGACGGTTCCTCCACCACCTGCGTCTACCTTGCCAAGCTCACCCATCTGCCAAACAACCTCGGAATTGTCAAAAATATTTCTGACCTGCCATACGAATTCGGCTGATGCATCAGACGAGCCCGACTTTCCACCAGAACCTGTATACTTTGTTACAACAAGTCCACAATTGATATAAGAACAGTTGTTCTTTTCAAAAACATCTGAAAATGTTGGGTCGTACGCTGCATTTACGTCGGCTGAAAGGCACTTTGAATTTCTGAAAACTTCACGAGGATTAGCGCCTGCAGAAATTGCAAGGTCCTTGATGAAATCAAAAAGATAGTTGCCATCAAGACCTGTGTTTCCTACACTTCCGATTTCTTCCTTGTCCGTAAGGCACACAATAGCAGTATGCTCAACGTCACCACAATCAAGAATTGCCTGAAGAGACGGATACGCACATACCCTGTCGTCGTGTCCGTAGGAGGCAATGAGACTTCTGTCAAAGCCAATATCTCTCGCCTGACCTGCAGGTACAAGAGTAAGCTCTGCAGACATAAAGTCAGCATCAGTGATGCCATATTTTTCGTTAATCAGCTTCAAGGAGTAAAGCTTTACAGCGTTAGAAATCTTCTCATCGGCAACGGGTCTCGTGCCAATGATAATATCAAGGCTCTCACCCGGAATCCCTGTACGCATATTCTTTTCAGCTTGTGTTCTGTCAAGGTGAGGAAGAATATCTGTAATATAGAAAACAGGGTCTTTTGAATCCTCACCAATAACGATGTTAAGGCTTTCACCGTTTGCCTTTATAATAGTACCGTGAAGTGCAAGAGGAACAGTAACCCATTGGAATTTCTTGATACCACCGTAATAATGGGTGTCAAAATAAGCTATATTGCTCGCTTCATAAAGAGGGTTTTGCTTTATATCAATACGAGGTGAATCTATATGCGCAACGGATATGTTTACACCGTCTTCAATCGGAGCGCTTCCGATTTTTGCAAGAATTATAGCCTTATTGCGATTAACGTAATAAACCTTGTCACCTGACTTATAGCTCTTTTTTGAGCTCCATTCTTCAAAGCCTGCCTTCTTAGCCACTTCAAGAGATGTCTTTACAGACTCTCTTTCGGTCTTGGAGTTGTCAAGAAACTCCTTGTAGCCCTCGCAGAAATCAAATGCATCGTCAATCCATTTCTCACTCATTGAATGATATCCGTTTTTTCTCTCATAAATCAAATTGCGTGCAAGTTTTTCGTAATCTGTTTTCATTTTATTTCTCCTTATATTCTTAGCTTTATTTATCTCTAAGCTCTTGTAATTGCTTGAAATATTTTTCTCTGACGCTTCTGATTTTATCCACGTAAAGCTGAGTAGATTCAATCGGAATTCCAACGAGCTGACCATCCTCGTTATAATAAGCAATTCCTTCCTCAAGCCACTTATCAACTCTTGAAAAGCCTGCATGATAAGCTGCGTGTGCAGCATCCCAATTTTCATACTTATCATACAAAATCTTCAAATATCTTGTACCGTAGGTTATATTAAATTTGGGGTCAACAAGCATTGACTCGTCATACTCTGCCCCCTCTCTTTCGCACAGCCAGCTTGCAGTATCGGGAAGCAGCTGCATCAAGCCAACTGCATTGGCAGAAGAAACAACGTCTGCTTTGAAGGAGCTTTCGGTATAAATAACTGCGTATAAAATATGCTCGGCAACACCCTCCTGCAAAGCCACCTCTTCAACTATCTCGGTATACTCAATCGGCAAATCAATTTCTCGGTTATTGTAAATTATTATTACAGCAACTGCCACCAGCAAAAGAGTAAATATTACAAGTATTGCCGTCGGAAGTACCTTGAGCCTTCTCTTCTTCATTTCAAAAGACCTCTTCTTTCTACAAAATGCACTACTGCATTTGCCAATTCTTCTTTTGTCCCCTCGTTCACAATCACTTCGTCAGCTCGGTTGTAAAGCTCTTTTTCATCAAGCTGAGATTGCAACCTTTTTTTTGCAAGCTCAACGTCAATTCCATCTCGCTTCATAATGCGCTCAAGCCTTTTTTCGCGCTCTGCCACTATTGCAAGTGTCAAATCACAATCCTTATCAAGCTCGCTTTCAAAAAGCAGAGGCGCATCTATTACAAAAAGCCTTTCACCATTCCTTCTCGCCTCATCAATCAGACGGTAAACCTCGGCCTTTATGTAACGATGAGTAATTTCGGTAAGCTTTTCAAGCTTGTCCTTGTCAAAAAATACCAGCCTGCCAAGCGCACGACGGTCAATTTCTCCGTCAATTGCAATTTTATTGCCAAAGACCTCGATTACTTCCTTGGTACACTCGGTACCAACATCCATAACCTGACGTGACAGCTTATCGCAATCGCATACCACTGCACCAAGCGTCACAAGTGCTTCAAGCGCTGTAGTTTTGCCTGCGCCACTCTGACCACAAAGACCTAAAATCTTCATAAAAACCTCTCGTTATAACCACAAGCCTTCAGCAAACGGTTTACCAACGCAAGACCTATACTGTCTGTGTCGGGGATACGGGTGTAAACTGTCTTAATTTCAGGCTTCGCATCAAATGCCCTGAGGCAGTCAAAAAGTCTGTGCGCCATTTCCTGCTTATCATTCTTTGAGCCGAGAATTTCGACTCTATCGGACAGAATCCCGTCCTCACGATAGCATATTACACCCACGTCGCTCTTTTCAAGCTCATTTTTCATAAATTTAATTATATCTCCGTCCTCTCCCCTCAGGGCAATCACTGTTGCCTTCGGAGCATAATGACGGTATTTCATACCAGGGGCAAGTGGCTTTTCTCCATCGCCGAGTCTGTTCAACACAGCCTTATCAACCTTCACGTTGCCAAGCTTTTCTGCAAGCTCTTCGTAGCTAATTCCTCCCGGTCTGAGCAACGTAATTTCCTCGCCAAGCATTATAATGGTGGACTCAAGCCCGACCTCACATTCGCCACCGTCGATAATCATATCAACCTTGCCAAGCATATCTTCTATAACATGACTTGCCCTGGTAGGACTCGGTCTGCCCGAAGTGTTCGCCGACGGTGCAGCAATCGGAACTCCCGAAAGCTCAATAAGTCGTCTCGCTATCAGATTTGACGGACATCTTACTGCAACAGTTTCCATGCCTGCCGTAACAGAACTTGGAATAATAGACTTCTTTTTCTGAATAACCGTAAGAGGACCCGGAACAAAATTATCTTTTATTATATTGAGTGCCTCACGATTTTCCACCTGACACCATTTTTCGAAATCATCAGGACTTGCTACGTGAATAATCAAGGGATTGTCAGATGGTCTGCCCTTCGCTGCGTAAATTCTTTTTGATGCAGTTTCGTCGAGCGCATTCGCACCGAGTCCGTAAACCGTCTCGGTTGGAAAGGCAACAAGCCCACCGTTTTTAATTATCTCGGCAGCTTCTCTGAGCTCGTTTTCAAAATCAGCCACTCTTTCAGGTGGGATTTTAACTACTTTAGTTTCCATTAAAACTCTCCGTTAGCAAGCTTTTCGGCTCTGTCTGCAGCGGCAAGCGCCTCAAAAATCGGCTCAATTGCTCCATTTAATATATTCTCAAGATTATATAACGTCAAACCGATTCTATGGTCTGTAACTCTTCCCTGAGGATAATTGTAGGTTCTTATTCTCTCGCTTCGGTCTCCCGTGCCTACCTGACTCTTTCTTGCAGATGCCAAAGCATCGTTTTGCTCCTGCATCTTCTTCTCATAAAGCTTTGAACGCATAATTTTCATAGCCTTATCACGATTTTTGTATTGGCTTCTCTCGTCCTGACATTCAACTACAATTCCCGTTGGCTTGTGTATCATACGAATTGCCGAGTCGGTCTTATTTACGTGCTGACCACCTGCGCCCGACGCTCTGTGAGCTTCGATTTCAAGGTCAGCAGGATTAAGCTCAACGTCTACGTCCTCTACCTCGGGAAGAACGGCTACCGTAACCGTAGAAGTGTGAATTCTACCCTGAGCCTCGGTCTCGGGAACACGCTGAACTCGATGAACGCCACTCTCATACTTGAAACGGGAATATGCGCCCTCGCCACTTATCATAAATGAAACTTCCTTAAATCCACCAAGCTCGGTTTCGTTGACGTTTACAAGCTCGGTCTTGAAGCCATTTGCGTCGGCATACATATTATACATACGATAAAGCACGTAAGAAAATAACGCAGCCTCTTCACCACCTGCACCACCACGGATTTCTATAATAACGTTTCTGTCGTCATTTTCATCCTTGGGCAAAAGCAGAATTTTCAATTCATCGGTCAACTCTTCGAGCTTCTTTTTGCTCTCGTAAAGCTCTTCCTCAGCAAGCTCGCGCATCTCCTTGTCGTCGCCCTCTAAAAGCTCCTCAGCCTCGCTCTTTACTTGCTCCCACTTTTTATATTCACGCCATTTTTCGCAGACGGGAGAAAGTGTTTTATACTCTTGCATAAGCTTTTTGTATTCTTCCTGATTGTTCATTACGTCAGCTTGACCGAGTCGTTCTGAAATCTCGTCAAAACGCTTTTCTGCCTCTTTAAGTCTTGTAAACATATATTATTTCCTTTCCTCGCCCATCGGTGTCAAAACCCTTTTAATACCCTTTTCCAACTTAACTCGTGCTACTGTAACCTCTCTTGAACAGGTGTTGCACCTGACCTTTATATCGCTGCCGATACGCAAAACAGTAAAATGCGCATCACCACAAGGGTGTTTTTTCTTCATTTCAAGGATATCCCCTACAAGCATAACCATACTATCACCTATTATAATCTTTATTATTATATTTTACCATACTTTACTAAAAAAATCAACTTATTTATCAGTTTAAGGTATATAATTATCTCAAAAATATCAATTGATAAAAAGAATAAAATTAAAATTAATATTTTCACCTTTTCTCTTGACTTTTTATTCAAAATACTATATACTATTCAGGTAAGCTTCAAAAGAGGCGACGTCGAGATGTAGCTCAGGTGGTAGAGTGCTTGGTTTGGGACCAAGATGCCGCAGGTTCGAGTCCTGTCATCTCGACCAAAAGAAGATAGTTAATGCGTAGCATTGGCTATCTTCTTTTTTTGTGGTAAGGACTCGAACCTCATGGAGGGACAAGGCGTTAA
>JAZNRH010000109.1:0-24957 GCA_045590615.1 Eubacteriales bacterium | reverse complement strand
TGAAGGCTTTTGCCGAAATAGGATACGAAGGAAATCTTAATTATGAAGCAGGACTCTTTGTAAACAACGTACCTGTTTGTATGAGAAAAGAAAGTGCAATATATATGGCGAAAATAGGAAAGCATCTGATTGAAAGATTTGAGTATTATAAAAAGGAGATATAATATGATTAAAAGCCATTGGGAAAATAAATTGTGGTATGCATACGGAACCTCTATGACAAGTATACAGCAAGGGGAATACGTACCGGTTGTTGAAAATCTTTCCGGATTAAGGGTGGTTAACAAGGGAATTCCCGGTGGTTCTTTGACCCCCGACGGATTTGGAAAAGGGAATACCAAAACGGCAATTATGAATTTAGAGGACGGTAAAGAGAAAGCCGATCTTATTACGATAGACGTATTGCCCAATGAGGGGAAAAATGTTGGTGAAATCTATGATGCCGACGATGAATCGTTTTGTGGCTGTCTCAACCAATGCCTGAGATACTTACAAGAAAACACAAAGGCACAGATTGTATTAATAATAATGATAGGTGGGAATGATACTCCACCCGAAAAAGAAACTGCGACAAGAAAAATCACTCAATTTGAATTTGCGCAGAAAATAGAGCTTGTTGCAAAACTCAACTCCGTTCCCGTTATAAATGTTTTTTGCGAATCGGGATTTGGTTATGCAAGAGTGAAAAACAAGGAATATCAACTCGACAATATCCATCTGAACAAATTAGGGGGATTGAATATGGGTAATTTTGTTTGGAGTAAACTTAAAGATATTCCTTTATGGGAAACGGAAGTATAGTTTTGTTTTTATTTTTGTAAAGTTCAGCTTGTGCGAACATTTAATTGAAACACTTGTATAAAAATCTCGTCTTATGACGAGGTTTTTTCAGCGAAGTGCATCTGTAGTGCTTGGCAGTCCTTTTATTGCCGTTTTAATTGACAAAGCAGGGGAAATATGGTATAATTTTGTGAAACAGATATTGAAAATAAGGAAGAGGATTATGCAGTTATCAGATGCTATAAGAGATAGGCGAAGTGTCAGAAAATACGTAGAATATGATATGCCCGACGAGGATATAAGGACAATTCTGGAGGCAGGTATGCTTGCGCCGAGTGCAAAGAATACGAGGCCTTGGGAGTTTGTCGTTCTCAAAAGCCGTGAGGCAAAGGAGAGGGCAATGAAGGTCCATCCTTTTGCTAAGCATCTTGAAAAAGCTTCAATCGGTATTCTCGTCTGCGCAAGCACGAAAAAATCCGAGGTTGTTGAGATGGGATTTTTTTCACAGGATTGTGGCGCTTCGATAGAGAATATTTTACTTCAGAGTCTTGACCTTGGCTACGGTAGCTGTTGGTGTGGAATTTACCCCAATGAGACGAGGGTTGAGGACTTCAAGAGGGAATTCGGTCTCGATTCACTCCCGATTGCTTTGGTGGTTGTAGGCAGGGCAGAGGCTATGCCGGACATAAAAGGCTTTTATGATGACAAAAAGGTGAAAATTATTTAATTATATAACTCGATCAGGGGTACAATAAAACAAAACGGAATAAGGAGTTGTTATGCAGTATTTTATAACCTTTTTGGAAGGGTTTATTTCCTTTATATCTCCTTGCATGCTTCCGATGCTGCCGATTTATATATCGTATTTTGCAGGAGGGAGCGACGGGAAGCACAAGACCTTTTTCAAGGCGCTTGCATTTGTTCTTGGTTTTACCGTGGTGTTCACCTCGCTTGGTGTGTTCGCAGGAAGCCTCGGTATGTTTTTGAGAGAGTACAGAACGGTTGTGAATATAGTCACCGGAGCTGTTGTGGTTGTTTTTGGGCTTTCTTACCTTGAGGTAATACGCTTGCCCTTTTTCAAGGGAGTTAACACTAAGCAAAAAATAAACGGTGTTATATCAAGCTTTGTTTTCGGAGTTATTTATTCGCTGAGTCTCACGCCTTGCGTGGGTGCGTTTCTCGGCTCGGCTTTGATGCTTGCCTCTTCTGTGGGTGGAACCTTCAAGGGCGCATTACTGCTTTTGACCTATTCGCTCGGTCTTGGTATACCCTTCGTTATTTCTGCTTTGCTCATTGAAAAGCTTGGTGGCGCAATCGGGTTTATCAAGAAGCATTACAGGGTAATAAATATAGTGTGTGGTATATTTTTGATAATAGTCGGTGTGCTGATGGCATTCGGATTGATGAATGCGATTCTCGGCTTGTTTTCCTGAATAAGAAAGGATTGACGTTATGAATAAAACTGTAAAATATATAATTTTTCTCGTTCTTTTCGTGGGGGTAATTGCCTTGGCTGTGGTTGGATATAATGCCTTGAGTGAGAATTATACTCCCGATGAAGTCGAAGAGACTGCTCCGAACGAAAAGGACACTCAGACCGAAGCAGATGAGGAGCTGTTTGACGCTCCCGATTTTGAGATGGTGGCTCTTGACGGCAGTAAGGTGAAGCTGTCAGACCTTTTCGACAAGCCGATAATTCTCAACTTCTGGGCGACGTGGTGCCATAATTGCGTTGACGAGTTTCCTGATTTTCAGGAGATGTACGAAAAGTATGGCGACGAGGTTAATTTTGTAATGCTCAGTACACCCGACGGATACAGAGAAACCGATACTCTGATAAGAGATTTTATTGCCGATAACGGCTACACTCTGCCGATATATCTTGACTCGACGGGTTATGCTGCATATATATACGGAGCTAACGCAATTCCTGCAACAGCGTTTATCAATACCGACGGCAAAATAGTCAATGCCAAGGTAGGAGCGTTTCGCGAGGGACAGCTTGAAGAATATATTAAAGAGCTTTTATAAAAAGAGGAGGTAATTTATAATGAAAGAAATAGTATTGACAAAAGAGAATTTTGAAAAAGAGGTTATTAATTCAACCGTACCTGTGCTTATAGATTTCTGGGCAACGTGGTGTGGTCCTTGTAAAATGATAGCACCTGTAATTGAAGAAATCGCAAATGAAAACGACGGTATCAAGGTGTGCAAGGTCAACGTTGACGAGGAGATGGAATTGGCAACTGCCTTTCAGGTTACGAGTATACCGATGCTTGTAGTCGTAAAGGAAGGCAAGGTTACAAATACGGCTGTTGGATTTATGCCAAAGGAAAAGGTTTTAGAGCTATTGTAATTGTTTAACCGGAGATTTTGAGATGTTAAAAAATCAACTTAATGCAATTGTTTTTGATGATGAGATTACAGTTTTTTGGTATAGGGCCTGCACTTTGGAAAACACTCAGTCCTACGAGGTTTATCTTAACGGTGAGAAGGTGGGCGAAGTCAAGAAAACACACTTTGAGTTTTTTTCGCTGACACCCGATACCGAATATTGTATAAGAGTTGTGCTTAACGGTTTTTTTGACTATGAGCAGAGTTTTGTCACAAAAAAGGCGCCGATTTCTATCGACGTAACGAAAGCACCGTATAATGCAGTCGGCGACGGAAAAACTCTCAATACGAAGGCTTTGCAAAGAGCGATTGACGATTGTGGCTGTAACGCAAGGGTATATATACCCGAGGGAGTTTATCTTACGGGTGCTTTGAAGCTTCATAGCGATATGGAGCTTTACATAGAAAAGGGTGCAACTGTTCAGGGAAGCACTCTGCCTGAGGACTATATGCCTTTTATAAAAAGCCGTTCTGAAGGCTTGAATATGGAGTGCTACCAATCGCTGATTAATATGGGCGATATAGATGAAGCTATCGTATATAATTGTGAAAACGTTTCAATCCGAGGTGGCGGCAGAATTGTGGGTGGAGGACTTGAGTTGATGAGAGCCTTTAAGGAGCAGGGGCTTGTAATTCTCAAGGACTATATAGACAGTCTGGGTGAAAGAATAAACGAGTTTGACCGTAAGGAAGAGACTGTTTCGGGCAGACTCAGAGGCAGACTTATTAATATGAGCAATTGCCGAAATATCGTTTTGTCGGGTGTATATCTTGCCGACGGACCGTATTGGAATAATCATATCATTTATTCTGATAACGTTGTGACTAACCGTTGCACCATATATACAAGAGGAATACACAACGGTGATGGCTGGAATCCGGATTCGTCAACGAATTGTACCTGCTTTGACTGTGATTTTGACTGTGGAGATAACTGTGTGGCAATCAAGTCGGGAAGAAATCCCGATGGCAACAGAATTGCAAGACCGACGAGAAACGTCAGCATTTTTGACTGCCGTGTAAATGGTGGAGGTGGCTTTGCAATAGGAAGTGAATTGTCCGGTGGCGTTGAAGAGGTTGACGTTTGGGACAATGATTGCAGTCGAGGCTCACTTGGTTTTTCTATAAAAACCACACGAAAGCGTGGTGGCTACGTGAGGGGTGTCAGGGTATTTGATAATTTGCTTCCCAATTTCAGAATTAATGCTTCTTATACCTGCAATAATGACGGACAGGGTGCAGATAGCCTGACAACAGTCGAGGACGTTATTTGTGAAAACAACGTTCTGCTTGGTACGGGTACTGAAATCGAATATGGTGACGAGGCTCGCAATACCGTTAAAGAGATAGATATTCATTCTGTGATAGTTGTTGGATTTGATGGCGACGAAGGGAATTTTGATAATATAATCATTAGAAATAATATTCTCAAAAAGAAAGCGACCAAGGCAAATCATACCTTCCAGCTTGACCATCTTAACGGACTTACGATAGAAAATTTGCGTTGAGGTCTGAAATGAAGATAGTGTGTCTTTGTGAAAATACGCCGTTCGAGGAGCGTTTTCATGCCGAACACGGCTTGTCGCTCTACATAGAAGCCAACGGCTTGAAAATACTCTTTGATATGGGGCAAAGCGATGTGTTTCTGAAAAATGCAGAGCTGCTTGGAGTTGACCTTTCCGAGGTTGACGTTGCCCTGCTTTCGCACGGGCATTATGACCACGGGGGAGGCATCGAAGCCTTTTTCAAGATTAATAAAAAGGCGAAGCTTTACCTTTCGGAATACGCATTTGGAAATTATTACAATGCAGATGAAAAATATATCGGTCTCGACAAAGCTCTTAAGGGCAACGAAAGGCTGGTTGAGGTTGAGGACTATTATAAAATCGCTGACGGAATAGAGCTTATTTCCTGCAACGACAGACCTCTTGCAGAGGGGATTGACAGTGCAGGGCTGAGGGTAAAGAGTGGCGAGGTATTCTTCCCCGACCTCTTTTTGCACGAGCAGTATATGAAAGTTCGTGAGAATGGAAAAATATATCTATTCAGTGGTTGTTCTCACAGGGGAATTATAAATATTGCAGAATGGTTTTCGCCCGACGTTTTGATCGGAGGCTTCCATTTTATGAAGCAGGACGTGCCAAGTCCGATGCTCGAGAGGGCGTCGCTTGTGTTATCAAGGAAGGATATTACTTATTATACCTGTCATTGCACGGGCGTTGAACAATATGAGTATCTGAAAAATATAATGAAAGGAAAGCTCAATTATCTTGCCTCGGGGCAGATATTGAATATTTGAAGGTATGAAAAAATATTTACAGCTTTTTACCACCCTTTTTAAGATAGGGCTTTTCACCTTTGGTGGTGGCTATGCGATGATTTCCCTTTTGGAAAACGAGCTTGTAGAGAGAAAAAAGTGGCTGGAGCACGATGAGTTTATGGACATAGTGGCTGTTGCAGAATCAACTCCCGGTCCTATTGCAATCAACTGTGCTACATACGTTGGATATAAGAGGGTCGGTGTGCTTGGTTCTGCCTTTGCGACGCTTGGCGTTTGTATGCCCTCCTTTATCATTATATATTTTATTTCTGTTTTTTTTGATAAATTTATGGAGCTCAGCGTAGTTGCATCGGCATTTAAGGGAATACAGGCTTGTGTGGTTTACTTGATTTTTTCGGCAGGATTGAAGATGCTGAAAAAGATGAAGAAAAACCCTTTGTCAATCGCATTGATGGCATCTACCATTATTTGTATGCTTGTATTTTCGCTGATGGCAATAAAGTTTTCAACGATTTTTTACATTCTTATAGGTGGCGTTATAGGAGTGTTTGCATATTTGGTAAAGAGAGGTGAGAAATGATGCTTTTGAAGCTTTTTCTGACCTTTATGCAGATTGGCGCAGTTTCCTTTGGTGGTGGCTACGGTATGATTTCTCTTATGAGAGAAAAGTGCGTACCCCTTTGGCTTACAGATGAGGAGTTTATGAGCTTTATTGCTATATCCGAGTCTACTCCGGGTCCTATTTCGGTGAATATGGCGACCTTTGTCGGTTCTGACCAGGCAGGTATTTTAGGCTCTGCCTGTGCTACACTCGGACTCGTTTTGCCGTCGTTTATTATAATACTCATTATTGCCTCGGTTTTGAAAAACTTGCTCAAATACAAGGGCGTTCAGGCAGCACTCTCGGGTATAAAGGCTGTGGTTGTAGGACTTATTTTGGCTACCTCTGCAACTATGTTTATGAGTATTGTATGTGGCTTTACCGCGCTTGGAGAAGGCTATAATTTTGACGTTATGGGAGTTTTGGTTATAGCTGTGGTGGCTGTTGTTGCTTTGGCTTATAAAAAATTCAGAAAAAAGGCGATTTCACCAATAGTGTTGATTTTGATTTCGGCGCTTCTCGGTGCTGTTATTTATTAAAAAGATGACTTACGTTGAATTTTTTGAAAAAAGCTCGGTTGTAAACGTTTGCTCCTGTCTTACTAATGCTCCCGAAAGGGTAATCTTTATCGGCCCTGATGTGAAGGTTATGCAAAAATATATGGGCTATTACCGTAAGATTTTTAGTCAGAGGGGCTACGATATAGAGCTTATTTGTCGGGGCGTAAATAAAAATAACCTTGCAAAGCTTGTTGAGGCTATATCTGAAATTGTGGAAGGTTATGAGGACGTCGCCTTTGACCTTACGGGTGGCGAGGATCTTGTACTCGTGGCGATGGGGATTGTGTATGAAAAATACAAGGGTATACAGCTGCATCGTTTTAACGTTAAAAATAACACGATTTATGATTGTGACTCGGATGGCGTGACAATTGAAAAAGAGCCGATTTATCTTACCGTTGAAGAGCACGTGATAGCTTACGGGGGTGAAATCGTCAGAGAGAATGAAAAAAGCAATACTACTTACGATTGGGAAATGTCCGAGGATTTCACGTGTGATATTGAGGCGATGTGGAGAATTTGCAAGAGAAACGTGCGATTGTGGAACTCACAGACGGGCGTGCTTGCTCTTGTGGAAAAGCTTGGCGTGAAGAACGGTTTGCTTTGCACCCGAATAAAAAGCTCGTTTGCCAAAGAGAGAATAAAGGAGCTTGGCGTAAATACTGTTGCAGTTCACAACATTTTGCAGGCGCTTGCAAATGAAGGACTTGTTTCGTACAGTTATGATGAAAATGAATTTTCAATTGAGTATAAAAACGAGCAGGTAAGACGCTGTCTTATAAAATCGGGTCAGGCGTTGGAGATGAAGGTTTTTTCGATGGTGAATTCTATAACCGACGAAAATGGCAAGCCTTATTATAACGCAAAGAACGGTGTGTTTATTGATTGGGACGGATATATTCATTCCTCGTACGACAGTGTTGATACCGAAAACGAAATCGACGTTATTGCTATGAGGGGTGTAGTGCCCGTTTTTATCTCGTGTAAGAATGGATTTGTCGAAATGGACGAGCTGTATAAGCTCAATTCCGTTGCTTACAAGTTCGGGGGCGAGTACTCTAAAAAGGTGCTTGTTACCACAGCGCTCAACGGTTCTTCGGTTTTTGGCAAGCACTTCAAGCAGAGAGCCGAGGATATGAATATCAGAATAATAGACAACTTTGCTGAATTGAGCGATTTGGAAATTAAAAAAATATTTAAGAATTTATGGCGTTAAAAGGAGAAATATGAAAATACTTGTTGTTGTCGATATGCAAAACGATTTTATTGACGGTGCTCTCGGCTCTGCCGAGGCTGTCGGAATCGTTCCATACGTAAAGAGCAGAATAGAGAACTTTGACGGAAAGGTGTTTTTTACCAGAGATACTCATTTTGAAAACTACCTTGATACGCAGGAGGGTAAAAATCTTCCCGTCAAGCATTGTATAAAGGACAGCTTTGGCTGGCAGATAAGAGCAGAGCTCGATGCTCTGCGCAAGACCGAAGCGATTGACAAGCTCACCTTTGGCTCTGATGCCTTGGTCGACGTTTTGAAAAAGGAAGAAAGCATCGAGGAAATCACCTTTCTTGGTCTTTGTACAGACATTTGTGTTATTTCAAACGTTATGGTGGTAAAGGCGTTTTTCCCCGAAATACCTCTGGTGGTAGATGCGAGAGGGTGTGCCGGAGTAACGGTTGAAAGTCATAAAACGGCTCTTGAGGCTATGAAAATGATACAGGTAAGAATTGAGGAATAGTTATGTTCGATGCAAAAAAGATCAAGGACGATTGCGTTCGTTGGGTCAGAGATTTTTTTGAAGCTAACGGCAAGGGCTGTAATGCCGTTGTTGGTATTTCGGGTGGCAAGGACAGCTCTGTTGTTGCAGGAATATGTGTCGAGGCGCTCGGACGGGAGAGGGTTATCGGCGTGCTTATGCCAAGTGGAGTACAGCACGATATTGATTGTGCTTATAAGTTGGTGGAGCACCTTGGAATCAAGCACTACGAAATCAACGTAAAGGCTACGATTGACTCTCTTGTGTCGGCAATGCCCGACAGTCTTGAGCTGACCGATCAGACACGCATAAACATTGCGCCAAGGGTGAGAATGACCACTCTTTACGCAGTATCGCAAAGCTGTAACGGAAGGGTGGCGAACACCTGTAATCTCTCTGAGGATTGGGTTGGCTATTCTACGAGATACGGTGATGCTGCAGGTGACTTCAGCCCGTTGTCAAGATTGACGGTTGCCGAGGTAAAGGAAATAGGTTATGCTCTCGGCTTACCTACAGAGCTTGTTGACAAGACACCCATTGACGGACTTTGTGGAAAGACCGATGAGGAAAACCTCGGCTTTACCTATGCAGAGCTGGACAGATACATTCGCACCGGCGAAATAGACGATATGGAAAAGAAGGCTGAAATTGACAGAAGGCACAGGCTCAATCTCTTCAAGCTTCAGCTTATGCCCACGTTTGAGCCGGAGGTGTAGAATGGAAGCTTTTATATTTTCACTCAATGCGATTTCTCCTATAGTAATTCTCGTTGCGCTCGGATATGTATTGAAGAAAATCGGCTTTATGCCCTCCGAGTTTTCTAAAAAGGCAAATACGATAGTTTTCAGGGTGTGCTTGCCTGCAATGCTTTTCTTGAACGTGTATAAAATCGAAACGCTTAAGAGCTTTGACTACACCTATATCGTTTATACCGTTCTTGTGGTGCTCGTCATTTTCCTGATAGGCTTATATTTAATAAGATTTGTAACTAAGAGCAATGCGAGCAGAGGTGCTCTTTTGCAATCGACCTTCCGTTCAAATTTTGCGCTCATAGGTCTGCCTCTGGCGCAGGCTCTGTTCGGGGAAGAGGGCGTTGCTGTTTCTGCTCTTTTATCGGCAGTCATTATTCCGTCCTTCAATTTTTTGGCAGTACTCAGCCTTTCTGTTTATTCAAAGGACTCAAAAGCTCCGTCACTTAAGGGGATTTTGCACAGCGTGGTTACCAATCCCTTGATAATGGGTGTATTTGCAGGTGGCATAGCGCTTTTGTTCAGAGCGTTGTTTGAGAGATTTAATATTGCCTTCAGGCTCAGTGATATAACTCCGATTTATACGGTGCTTGGATATCTGTCCAATATGGCGACTCCACTTTCGCTGCTTGTAATAGGAGCGCAGTTTGAGTTCAAGGCAGTTTCGGGACTTAAAAAGGAGATAATTTTCGGTACGGTGACAAGGTCGGTAATTGTGCCGATTATCGGTCTGGGTCTTGCGTATCTGCTTTATAGAGACAGCTTTACGGGTGCTCACTTTGCAGCACTTGTGGCAGTTTTTGCTACTCCCGTTGCAGTATCGAGCGTTCCGATGGCTCAGGAAATGAACAGCGACGTCGTGCTTGCAGGGCAGCTTGTAATATTTACTACGATTGCTTCCTTCTTTACGGTTGGCGTTGCGGCATTTTTGTTGAAATTGGCAGGAATATTTTAATATAGTGTATAAAACCCGATTTTTTGAAAAAACTATTGACAGAGAACCAAAGATGTGTTAGAATGAACTGTAAAAATGGCTATGATGAAGAGAGTATCTCAATTAACTGCCCTCAGAGAGCTGTCGTTGGTGGAAGTACAGTGGTAAGATTTGAGAGAAAAACACTTCGGAGTCGGCGAAGGAAAGCTGAAAGGTGAGTAGAATCGCACGCTGATCCCGTAAGGATTTTTTGAGAGGATTACCTTGGTAGTCAATTTGGGTGGTATCGCGGAAGACGTCTTTCGTCCCATATTTATGGGACGGGAGACTTTTTTGTTTTATTAAAGAAAAATATAACTTTGGAGGTTAAATTCAATGTTAAGAACACATAATTGTAATGAACTTGGAACACAGCACATTGGTCAGAAGGTGACCTTGACGGGCTGGATGGAGACGGTAAGAGACCACGGAGGAGTACTTTTTGTAGACCTTCGTGACCACTATGGAGTAACACAGATTGTTATTTCCGACGATTCTATGATTGCAGGAATGGCAAAGGAGACGGTAATACTTGTTGAGGGTATCGTCACAGAGCGTGACAAGGAGACGGTAAACCCTAAGCTTGCAACGGGTATGATAGAGGTTAAGGCAGACAAGATTGAGGTTCTCGGTCCTTGTCAGCTTGGACTCCCCTTTGAAATCGACGCTTCCGAGCAGACCAGAGAGGAAGTAAGACTCAAATACCGTTATCTCGACCTGAGAAACAGAAAGCTTCACGATAACATCGTGCTCCGTTCAAAAATTCTCAGCTATCTGAGAAGTCAGATGGAGGAGCTTGGCTTCCTTGAAATTCAGACTCCTATTCTTACGGCATCATCTCCTGAGGGTGCGCGCGACTATCTCGTGCCAAGCCGTAAGCACAAGGGCAAATTCTACGCTCTTCCTCAAGCACCCCAGCAGTTCAAGCAGCTTCTTATGACCTCAGGCTTCGACCGTTATTTCCAGATTGCGCCCTGCTTCAGAGATGAGGACGCGCGTCAGGACCGTTCACCGGGAGAGTTCTATCAGCTTGACTTTGAAATGTCATTTGCAACTCAGGAGGACGTATTTGCAGTTGCAGAAACCGTTGTATATAATACCTTCAAGAAGTTTGGCAACAAGGAGGTTTCAAAGCCTCCGTTCCGTAGAATTACATTTGCTGAATCAATGCTCAAGTACGGCACGGACAAGCCCGACCTCAGAAACCCTCTCATTATTGAGGATTTGACCGATTTCTTTGCAGGCGTTGACTTCCCGATTTTCAAGGGCAAGCCTGTAAGAGGTATTGTCGCAGACTGTCAGGGCAAGTCCAAGAAATTCTTTGAGGATTCCTTGAAGTTTGCTACAAGTATCGGTATGAAGGGTCTTGGCTATCTTACTCTCAACGAGGGCGAGTATAAAGGACCTATTGCCAAATTCCTTTCTGAAGAGCAGAGAGCAGACCTCACTGCAAGAGTCGGTATCAAGGAAGGCGAAACGGTATTCTTTATCTGTGACGCAATCAACGTTGTAAATAAGCTTGCAGGTGAAATCAGAACCTGGCTTGGTCAGGAGCTTGGAGTAATCAGAGACGATTCGTTTGAATTCTGCTTTATCGTTGATTTCCCGATGTACGAGCTTAATCCCGAAACTAATAAGATCGATTTCACACACAACCCTTTCTCAATGCCTCAGGGTGGAATGGATGCGCTTCTTAATAAAGACCCACTTGAAATTTTTGCTTATCAATACGACATTGTATGTAACGGTGTTGAGCTTTCGTCGGGCGCTGTGAGAAATCACAATCCCGAAATTATGAGAAAGGCGTTTGAGATAGCAGGCTATGGCGAAGAGGACCTCAAGGCTAAGTTCGGTGCTCTTTATACGGCATTCTCATACGGTGCGCCTCCTCATGCAGGTATGGCTCCGGGTGTTGACAGAATGATAATGCTCATCGCAGGAGAGGAAACAATACGTGACGTTATTGCATTCCCTCTTAACGGAAATGCTCAGGACTTGATGATGGGTGCGCCCGGCGAAGTGACCGAGCAGCAGCTCAGAGAGGTTCACATCAAGGTAAGAGACTAATTATATACGAGTTAACCAGATAAGGAGTGAATTGAATGGATTTAACTACACTCAAAAGACTTGAAAAATTAAATCAGCTTGCTCTTACGGATGAACAGGAAAAGGCTTTTCTTGATTTCTATGAAAAGGAAGAAAAGGAAATAGAAGCCCTTTGTGAAATTGATACCGACGAGGTAGAGGTGATGGTTCACGTTATGCCTATTATGACGGTTGTCCGTGAGGATAAGGAAATAAAGAACTTTACCAGAGACGAGCTTCAGAAGTCGGCTCCCGAAACGACCGACGGATATTGGCAAGTTCCTCGTCTTGTAGAGTAGGGTGGGAGGTAATATTGATGTATACAGTAAAAAAAGACGTAAATACAGCAAAAGCTGTTTTGCTTGACGATATGCTTCTCACAAAGGATATGCCTACCTGTGCAGGCTCAAAGATGCTTGACGGATATATGAGCCTTTTCGATGCAACAGTAGTTGAAAAGCTTATCTCGGCAGGTTTTGAGATTGCAGGCAAGGCAAGCGTTGGAGAATTTGCAATAGACGTAATTGGTGAAAGCTCATATTCGGGAGCAGTAAAGGACGATAAGGGCAACCTTTCTCTCGCCAGCGCAGAAATTCTCAAAAAGGATAATATCAAGGCTGCAATTCAGCTTGACGTCAACGGTGCGCCACGTCGTGCCGCTGCAGTAAACGACCTTGTTTTTGTAAAGCCTACCTACGGTATGGTTTCAAGATACGGTACAATCCCTGTAGCTTGCTCGGGCGAGTGCGTTGGAGTTATGGCGAAGAAGGCAGAGGATTGCCTTGAGGTGCTTGGCGCAATTACGTGCTACGACGCAAAGGACGGAACGAGTCTCCCCGACGATATGAGACAAGAGGCTGATGAGATAAAGAAGGTTGCTGTTGTGACAGCCTTTGACAGCAGCGTAAACGATGACGTTAAGGCAAAGCTTGACGCCTTTGTAAAGAAGCTTGAAGCAAAGGGTATAGAGGTTGTAAAGATTGACGGCGCAGGACTTATTGCAGCCAAAACCGCTTGGAACGTTTTATTCTCGGCAGAGCTTTGTAATAACGTTTCAAGATATGACGGAATAAAGTATGGATACCGTACTCCCAACTATACAACGATAGATGAGCTTTATACCAATAGCAGAACCGAGGCGTTCGGAGAGCTTTTGAAGAGAGCTATTCTCTTTGGCTCGGAAACACTCTCGGATGAAAATTATAAGAAGGTTTACGATAAATCCTTGCGTGTACGCAGGGTTATCGTTGATTACTTTGATTCTATTTTTGAGAGTGCAGATGCAGTTTTGATGCCTGCTACTTCAAAAATGTCATTTAGCGAGTCCGACGTAATGGGCAACGCTGCTTATGACGAAAACCTTTTCACAGCGCCTGCATCTGTTTCGGGACTTCCTGCAGTTGTTACCGACGGTGTACAGCTTGTGGGCAAGGTATTCTCGGAAAAAGCATTGCTTGAGCTTGCTAAGTAAGGAGGTAAGACGGATGAAATTTGAAACAGTTATCGGTCTTGAGGTTCATATAGAGCTTGCAACCGAATCAAAAATTTTCTGCTCTTGCTCGGCAAAGTTCGGAGCAGACCAGAATGACCACGTTTGTCCTGCTTGCTCGGGTATGCCCGGTATGCTTCCGATTGTCAACAAGAGAGTTGTTGACCTTGGTATGACGGCCGGTATGATGCTCAACTGTCACATAAATCGTACTACTACCTTTGACAAGAAGAGCTACTATTACCCCGACCTTCCTTGTTCTTATCAGACAACACAGTGGTTTGCCCCCGTTGCAGTAAACGGATTGGTTGAAATTGAGACCTCAAAGGGCAAGAAAAACGTTCGTATAAAGCAAATTCACATGGAAGAGGACGCAGGTAAGCTCGTTCACGATGATTGGACGAATACTACTCTCGTTGACTTCAACAGAACGAGTGTTCCTCTTATTGAAATTGTAAGCCAGCCTGACCTTTCGAGTGCAGAAGAGGTTGTTGCTTATCTTGAAAGACTTCGTTCACTTCTTCGCTTTGCTAAGGTTTCCGATTGCCGTATGGAGCAGGGCTCGATGCGTTGTGACGTTAACCTCTCGGTTCGTCCCGAGGGAAGTGATAAGCTCGGTGTGAGAACAGAGATGAAGAATATGAACTCCATTTCGGCAATTACACGAGCAATTGAGTACGAGGTTGCCCGTCATATAGACGCTATCGAGAACGGTACAGAAGAGCTTGTTCAGGAGACTCGCCGTTGGGATGACGTAAAGGGCAAGAGCTATGCAATGAGAAACAAGGAGACTGCGGGAGACTATCGCTATTTCCCTGACCCCAACGTAATGCCCGTTGTTATCGACGACGAATGGTACGACGAGATAAAGACCTCGCTCCCCGAATTCCCAGAAATCAAGAGAGCAAGATATATTGACGAGCTTGGACTCGGTGAATACGATGCCGACCAGCTTGTAGAAAGCAGAGCATTTTGCGATTGCTTTGAAGAGGCGTATGCAGTATGTAAAAACGCAAAAGAGGTTGCGAACTACCTTATTTCCGACTGTATGAACCTTCTCAACAAAAAGCAGATGACGGTTGATATGCTCAAGCTTGACGGTAAGTCGCTTGGCGAATTGATAATGCTTGTAACCGACGGAAAGGTAAGCCGTCCCAATGCAAAGAAAATTCTTGCAGTAATGTTCGAGGAGGGTGTAAACCCTGCCGAATATGCTGAAAAGGAAGGCTTTATTATTTCCAAGGATACGGGAAAAATTGAGTCTGTTATTGCAGAGGCTATTGCATCCGACCCCAAGGCAGTTGCCGACTTCAAGGGTGGCAAGGAAAAGGCACTCATGGCACTCTTTGGTAAGTGTATGAAGGAGCTGAAGGGTAACTGTGACCCACAGACTCTTCGAGAAATGCTCATTGATGCTATAAACAAGCAGTAAAATAGTAAAAAACAGGGATTGACGATTTTTCGTTAATCCCTGTTTTGTATTTTGTAAAGCTTTTATTCCTTTTCTTCGGAATGCTCGTCACAATATTTTTTAGCTGAATCCATTGCCTTTTTGAATAAGGATGTGTCTGTTGCAGATGATGCAAGAGGCAGCTGTAATTCTCCGTGCTGTCGTTCGCCGAAGAAGTCACCGGGTCCTCTTTGTTCAAGGTCGTATTCTGCTATCTTAAAGCCGTCGGTGCATTTGGTCATAAACTCAAGGCGCGATAATGCCTCCTTGCTTTTGCTTGAAGTAATAAAGATACACCAGGACTTGTCTTTGCCTCGGCCTATTCGTCCTCTTAATTGATGAAGCTGGGCAAGACCGAAACGCACGGCGTCCTCTATTGCCATAACGGTTGCGTTGGGAACGTTTACACCTACCTCGACAACCGTCGTTGAAACGAGGATTTGTATTTCACCTTTTGCAAAGCCGTCCATTACGGCATTTTTATCCTGAGGCTTCATTTTGCCGTGCAAAAGTCCGACCGAGTATTTTGAAAATCTTTGCTTCAGACTTTCTGCCATTTCAACAGCCGACATAAGCGTTCCCTTGCCCGACATTTCACGCTCGAGAGCATCCTCTTCGCTTTCTTCTACGAGGGGGCATATTATATACGCTTGGTGTCCCGAGTCTATTTCGCTTTCTATAAAGCCGTACATTCTCTCCTTTTTTGAGGGTGGAATGAGCAGGGTGGATATTTCCTGCCTTCCCGGTGGAAGCTCGTCAAGTATTGAAACGTCAAGCCCTGCGTAAAGGAACATTGCGAGGGTTCTCGGTATTGGAGTTGCCGACATAACGAGGTTGTTTCTGACGGTTGCTTTTGACAGCAGCTTTTCACGTTGGTTTACTCCGAATCTGTGTTGCTCGTCTGTTACAACGAGGGTGAGATTGTAGGGCTTGGTTTCTTCCTCGAAGAGCGCGTGGGTTCCAATGAGAATGAGAGGCTGTGTTTCAATCAGCCTTTGACGGATTTCGCGTCTTGCTTTTGCCGGAGTTGAGCCTGTAAGGAGTAAAACTTCAATACCAAGAGGCTCAAACAGTTTCAAAAAGGTTTCGTAGTGCTGTGTAGCAAGAATTTCTGTGGGCGCCATAACGTACGCTTTGCCACCGTTTTTGACGGCTATGTATACTGCGCCTGCAGCAACTACGGTTTTTCCCGAGCCAACGTCGCCCTGAAAAAGCCTTCTCATTGCCCGGTGGGGCTGCTTGGTTGAGGTGAGGTCGTTTTCTATTTCGGACAATGCCCGTTTCTGAGCGTTTGTCAGTGGGAAGGGGAGTGCTTTTATAAACGGTGCTACGTCCACCTTGTTCATAGAAGGCACAACGTCGGTGTCCTCTCGTCTTTTCAGCCTTTCGGCAGAAAGAGAAAATTCGAAAAGCTCGTCGAAAACGAGGCGCTCTTTTGCTTTTTCAAGCACGAGCTTGTCGGTTGGGCAATGTATTTCAAATAAAGCCTTGCCCAGTGGCATAAGCATATTTTCTCTTCTGATTTCTTCGGGGAGGGTATCCTCTATGTCAGAGGGGTGAATTATGCTGAGAAGCGTTCGGATGAGCTTTGATACCTTTCCCGAAGAGAGTGAGGCGATGGGTGAGTATACCGAAACGGTATCTGCCGAAACTGCGTCTATCGGCTCATGACTTGGGGAAAACATATAGTATCCACTTTGCGATTTTGACAGCTTTCCGTAAAAGCGATAATCACTTCCGAGATGAAAGGCATTTGCAAGATAGGTCTGATTGAAAAAAGCGATATGCACTACAGGCGAGCCTTCGCGCTGTCTGGCAGAAAAACGCACAATCCTTTTTCCTGTTTTGGTGTAGGCAATACTCGGGGCTGTCGTAACTCTCATCACGAGAGCGACCTTGCAATCAAGGGGAGCGTCCTCGAGCATATATCTTGGCGTTCTGTCCTCATAGGTTCTCGGATAAAGACGAAGCAAATCAAGGCAGGTAATTATACCTGCCTTATTCAACGCTTCTGCTGTCTTTGCGCCCACTCCCTTGATGGAAGAAACGGGCATTGATTTCAAATCTGTCATTTCGTGATTATATCGATGACGGGCTGGTTGTCGGCAGTAGCCACAAACCACACTACGTCGTCGAACGAGCCTTTTTGCATATTGTTTGCAATGGCTGTGTCCTCGGGTGAATAGTTTTCGTAAACTATGGCGAGGTTTTCTGCCTTTGTGTCAAAGGCTGATAAAAGAGCGTCTGCCGTAGCCTTGTCCTTTACTTTGAAAACGCCAACCTCACATACCTTTGTTTGAGATGAGGTATAATACACGTAGCTTTCAATCCCATCAAGCAGGGCAACGTCACCAATATAGTAGTCAAAATAATCGTCAATCGGATTCTCCTCGGGCGTATATACGATGGTGTCGTCAAGAAGCTGTGACAGGCTTTCTTTTTTGCCAACGGGAGAGTAGTCGCTGACCGTCCATTCTTCAGAGCAGGAAATTATAAAAACCGTAAGCATCAAAACGAGTAGTATTATTTTTTTCATAAGGCAACTCCTTTTTCTTTTTAATTTATTTTAACCTTTTTTGAGGTAAAAAGCAATAGGATTATATAAAAATCTTGCATTTTTGGTTATTTCGTTGTATAATCAACTTACAGTTGAGTATGCCTTTTTCAAAATACCTTGAAGGTGGAGGGGAAATATGATAGAATCCGTTAAAAAAAGAGAAAAGGTGAATAATATGAACGAAGATTTTGCCCAACGCCTCGTAAGGCTTCGCAAGGAGGCTAAAATAAACCAAAAACAGCTTGGCGCATTGATTGGCGTCAGCGACAGAGCTGTGTCAAAATGGGAATGTGGACTCTCACGTCCGGGTCTTGATGCATGCTATGCCTTATCAAGAATTTTCAAGGTGCCTCTTGATGAGCTTCTTGCCTCAAAAACCAACGAAGAAATAATACCTCAAAGAAAAAAGACGGCAATGGCGAGCTTAAAGGAGCTTTACCGTGTCGGACCGGGACCGTCAAGCTCTCATACCATTGCACCTGCAAGAGCGTCTCGGCTCTTTCTTGACAGTCACGGTGACGCAGATTCTTTTAAGGTAGTGCTCTATGGTTCGCTTGCAAAAACGGGCTACGGTCACGGTACGGAAAGGGTGATAAAAGAAGCCTTCTCGGGTAGAGCTGTAACGCTTGAGCTTGACTATCTTACCGTAGATATTGCCCACCCTAATACCATGGATTTTATTGCTGTTAAAAATCAGATTGAGTATGACAGATGGCGTGTTTTCAGTACGGGTGGTGGAGCGATTGAAATAGAGGGCAGAGAGGACGGCTCTGACAAGCCTCTTTATCCACATAACAGCTTTGGCGAGATTTTGAAATATCTTAACGAAAAGAAGATAAGCATTCCTCAATATATCGAAGAAATTGAGGGAGCTGGAATATGGGCATGGCTTCAGGAAATCTGGCAGACGATGAAGGAAAGTATTGACAGAGGACTTGAGGCAGAGGGCATTTTACCGGGTGGGCTCGACGTTCACAGAAAGGCAAAGACGCTCCACAAGAGAGGTCATATAGACGAGAGCGCCGAGACCAGAGAAAACAGAATAGTATGCTCTTTTGCATACGCAGTAAGTGAAGAAAATGCCTCGGGGGGTGTGGTTGTAACTGCCCCCACCTGTGGTGCATCGGGACTATTGCCTGCAGTACTCAGATATCAACAGCTTAAGCGTGGATACAGCGATGAGGAAATTTGCAGGGCGCTTGCAGTGGCAGGCTTGTTTGGTAATCTTATAAAATTCAACGCCTCTATATCGGGAGCAGAGTGTGGCTGTCAGGCAGAAATCGGCTCGGCTTGTTCTATGGCAGCAGCCGGATTGGCTGAGCTTTTCGGCATGCAGCTTGAACAGATTGAATATGCAGCCGAGGTTGCGATGGAGCACCATCTCGGGTTGACCTGCGACCCTGTCAGAGGGCTGGTTCAAATTCCTTGTATAGAACGTAACGCCGTTGGCGCAATGCGCGCAATTCAGGCAGTCAACCTTGCAAACTTTTTATCCGACACGAGAAAGATTTCATTTGACGTTGTTGTACAGACTATGTACGAAACGGGTAAAGATATGTCCAAGATTTATCGCGAGACTGCCGAGGGTGGACTTGCAAAGCTGTATCAGTAAGAAACAAGGGACAATTTAATCAACATGGCGCTTGAACAACTGTTTATCTTGACAAAGCAAAGGTTTTATGATACAATGGGTGGAGATAAATAAATAGAAAAAATTTAAGGAGCTTTGTATGTTAACCACTAACAGAAAGATTTTCCTTAGCAAGCTGTTATATTTATTAGCTGATATAGCACTTATGAATATTGCTTTATTTGCTACACTTTTGCTGTCGTATGACTTAGAGCTTAGGTCTATACCTGTCTCGGCAAGTATTTTTTTGCCAATCAGTACAGTTGCTACGACGGTAATAACATATTTTACGGGAGTTCACAGAATTTCCTGGAAGCACGGAAGCTTTCGCGACGTTGTATCTATTGCTTTTGTTATTTTCATAAGCTCTTTTCTGTCGGTTTTATCGACGATGTTTTTGGCTCGGAGCTTTAAGCTGTTTTCGTTGATTGAGATACTTTGTATAGTAGTGCTCAGTACCGTCGCAGCTGCTTGCCTCAGAGTTTTAATCAGACATTTTATGATAACTTCTGCAATGGAGCAGTCAAAGCAGGTCTTGCTTAAAAGGGGCAGAATATACGACTACGGTAACACCATGATTATAGGTGGTGGTATTGCAGCAGAAATTATACTCAACGATATGCATCTTAACGCATCGTTTTCAAAGTGTAAGCCTGTTGCGATAATTGATGACAATCCGTCGCTTATAGGTAATTCTGTTCGAGGCGTAAGGGTGGTAGGAACCAGAGACGATATCGTTTCGGTTGCAAGAAATAACGACGTAAAGACCATTTTCTTTGCAATACCCTCTGCTACCAATAAGGAAAGGCGCGATATACTCAATATTTGTGCCAAAACGGGCTGTGATATCCGTATAATGTCCTCGGTTGAGGATACTTTGGCAGCAAATGATTCGAGACTGAAGATGAGAAAGGTTCGTATCTCGGACCTGCTTGGCAGAGATATGATAAATATCAATACTGCTCAAATTCTCGGATACGTTGAGAACAAAACGGTTATGGTTACGGGTGGAGGTGGCTCAATCGGTAGTGAGCTTTGCCGTCAGATTGCAAAGCATAACCCCAAAAAGCTGATAATATTCGATATATACGAAAATACCACCTACGATATTCTCAACGAGCTCAGGCGCGCTTATCCCGAGCTTGATTTAATTGCCTTGATTGGCTCGGTAAGAGACGAGGAGAGGCTCAACAGTATATTTGACGAATATCGCCCCGATATCGTATATCACGCAGCAGCGCACAAGCACGTGCCTTTGATGGAGGATTCTCCGAGAGAAGCGATAAAGAATAACGTTTTCGGCACGCTCAACACGGTTCGTGCTGCAGATAAGTTCGGCGTTAAGCGATTTGTAATGATTTCGACTGATAAGGCAGTTAACCCCACCAACATAATGGGCGCAACCAAGCGAGTTTGCGAAATGATTATTCAGAGCTACAACAAGAGAAGTAAGACCGACTACGTAGCCGTAAGATTTGGCAACGTGCTCGGCTCTAACGGAAGCGTTATACCTCTTTTTGAAAAACAGATTGAAAACGGGGGACCGGTTACGGTAACGCACCCTGATATAATTCGTTATTTTATGACCATTCCCGAGGCTGTTTCGCTTGTGCTCAGTGCAGGTGCTTTTGCCAAGGGTGGCGAAATATTCGTGCTCGATATGGGCGAGCCTGTTAAAATTCTCGATTTAGCCGAAAATATGATAAGGCTTTCGGGATACGAGCCGTATCATGATATTGACATTGTTTTTTCAGGTCTCAGACCCGGTGAAAAGCTTTACGAGGAGCTGTTGATGAACGAGGAGGGTCTTACAAAGACCGATAATTCTCTCATCTATATCGGCAAGCCAATAGATTTTGACGATGAAAAATTCCTTGAAGATTTAGAAGTGCTTGGCAAAACCGTTTCAAACGAGGAGTTTGACGCCAGACAAGAGCTACACAAGATAGTTTCGACCTTTAAGGAGAGAAAGGACGACTGAAATGAAAAGAGTAATGCTTGTATTCGGAACACGACCCGAAGCAATAAAGATGTGTCCGTTGGTACTTGAGCTGAAATCAAGGCAGAACGTGGAGACAATCGTTTGCGTTACGGGACAGCATAGACAAATGCTTGATAAGGTGCTCGAAACCTTTAACGTCGTTCCCGATTACGACCTTTCGATAATGAAAGATAAACAGACTTTGTTTGATATAACAACCGGTATTCTTGAAAAAATCAAGTCGGTGCTTGAAGAAGCAAAGCCCGACGTAGTACTCGTTCACGGAGATACCTCTACTACCTTCGTTACGGCTCTTGCAGCCTTTTATCTCCAGATTCCGATTGGTCACGTTGAGGCAGGGCTTCGTACATACAACATCTATTCTCCCTATCCCGAGGAATTCAACCGTCAGGCTGTCGGAATTATATCAAAGTACAACTTCTCTCCAACTCAGCTTTCGGCAGACAATCTCATTCGTGAGGGAAAGGACAAGTCTACCATTTACATTACGGGAAATACGGCGATTGACGCCCTGAAAACAACCGTAAGGGACGACTATACCCACCCTGAGCTTGAATGGGCAAAGGGGTCAAGACTGATTACTATTACTGCCCACAGACGAGAGAATCTCGGTGAACCGATGGCAAATATGTTCAGGGCTATCAGAAGAATTATAGACGAGCACGACGACGTTAAGGCGATATACCCAATCCACATGAACCCAATTGTCAGGGAGTGCGCAGATAAGTATCTTGGCGACTGTGACAGAATACATATAATCGAGCCTCTTGACGTTCTTGATTTCCACAATTTCCTTGCCCGTTCATATATGATTTTGACGGACAGTGGAGGAATACAGGAGGAGGCACCGTCTCTTGGTAAGCCTGTGCTTGTAATGCGAGATACCACCGAGCGCCCCGAGGGCGTTAAGGCAGGCACTCTCAAGCTTGTGGGAACAGACGAGCAGGTTATATACGAGAACTTCAAGGCGCTTCTTGAGAATCAAGAAATATACGACAAAATGAGCCATGCGGCAAATCCTTACGGTGACGGCACAGCTTCAAAGCAGATAGCAGATATACTTATAGAAAATTAGGAGGATATCATAATGGCAGAAATTAAAGAATTGCACTTGGAAGAGCTTAAGCAAGTTGGCAAGGCTTTCAGGCTTCAAGGTGAATTTGATTCGGCAGAAATGATTACTCACGGAAATATCAATACAACCTATAAGGTAAATTATACTAACCCAAACAAATCCTACATATTCCAAAAGGTCAACACCTACGTGTTTCAAGAGCCCGTTAAGATAATGAATAATATTGACCTTGTAACCGAATACGTAAGAAAGAAAAACAGAGGCACAGTGGGATTGCATTTCCATCATACTGCCGACGGAAAGAACTATCTTTTCACAGAAGAAAACGGCTTTTGGAGAGTATCGAACAACGTTGACTCTATAACCTATCAGGGTTCATCTGACCCCGAGGTGCTTCGTCAGGCAGGGCGTGCCTTTGGTCAATTCCAATATAATCTGTCGGATTTTGATGCCTCTCTTTTGTTTGAGACAATCCCTGATTTTCACAATACAAAAAAGAGAATAGAGCGCTTCTTTGAAAACGTTGAAAAGGACGAATATAACAGAGTCAATCACGTACAAGAGGAGATCGAATTCGTTCGCTCACACAGAGAAATTGCCTCTCGCTTGACAAATATGTTTGAGGAGGGCAAAATCCCTACCCGTGTAACTCACAACGACACCAAAATCAATAACGTTCTCTTTGATAAATCAACGGGAGCTCCTCTTATAGTAATAGACCTCGATACAGTAATGCCCGGACTTGCAGCGCACGATTTTGGCGATGCCGTAAGATTTGCTGCAAACACCTCTTCTGAGGACGAAAAGGACTTGTCAAAGGTTTCCTTTGACCTCGACTTGTACAAGGGCTTTGCAGAGGGCTTTATTTCGGCTGCAGCACCTATTCTTTCCCAGTCCGAGCTTGATACCATGGCACTTGGTGCTCTCACTATTGCGATTGAGCTTGGTACTCGATTCCTTGACGATTACATAACGGGCGACAAGTACTTCACAACTCGTTTTGAAGGTCATAACCTCGTTCGTACCAAGGTTCAGTTCGCTTTGGCTTCGGATATGGAGAAAAAGCTCGACATAATGAACAAAATCGTTGAAGAAACTGCCCGTAAATTCAAAAAATAAAGACAAATTGAAAATTTTTTAACAAACTTTCAAAAAGGTATTGCAAAATAGAACCTTTTGGAATATAATGTATAATTGGAAAAACAAAAAACCTATATAAAAAAGGAGAAAAAATATGTCAGTTAAAGTTGCTATTAACGGCTTTGGCCGTATTGGACGCCTTGCGTTCAGACAGATGTTCGGTGCAGAGGGCTACGAAGTTGTAGCTATCAACGACCTCACAGCACCCAAGATGCTCGCTCATCTTCTCAAGTACGATACAGCTCAGGGTAAGTACGCTCTCGCTGATACCGTTGAGTCAGACGATGAAAGCATCACAGTAAACGGAAAGAAAATCAAGATTTACGCAGAGAAGGATGCAGCAAATTGTCCTTGGGGCGAGCTTGGTGTAGACGTTGTTCTTGAGTGTACAGGCTTCTATACATCAACAGAGAAGTCAATGGCTCACATCAACGCAGGCGCTAAGAAGGTTGTTATTTCAGCTCCTGCTGGCAAGGACCTCAAGACTATCGTATTCAGCGTAAACGAGAATACTCTTACAGCTGATGACAAGATTATCTCAGCAGCTTCTTGTACAACAAACTGCCTTGCTCCTATGGCAAAGGCTCTCAACGATTACGCTCCTATCCAGAGTGGTATCATGACAACTGTTCACGCTTACACAGGCGACCAGATGATTCTCGACGGTCCTCACAGAAAGGGTGACCTCAGAAGAGCAAGAGCAGGCGCTCAGAACATCGTTCCCAACTCAACCGGCGCTGCAAAGGCAATCGGTCTCGTAATCCCCGAGCTCAACGGCAAGCTCATCGGTTCTGCTCAGAGAGTTCCTACCTGCACAGGTTCAACAACAATTCTCGTTGCAGTTGTTAAGGGCAAGGACGTTACCGTTGAAGGTATCAATGCAGCAATGAAGGCTCAGGCTTCTGCTTCATTCGGTTACAACACAGACGAAATCGTTTCATCTGACGTTATCGGTATGACCTACGGTTCACTCTTCGATGCTACACAGACAATGGTAGCCAAGATTGACGACGACACATATCAGGTACAGGTAGTATCTTGGTATGACAACGAAAACTCATACACAAGCCAGATGGTTAGAACTATCAAGTATTTTGCAGAACTCAACTAATAATTCCTTAGAAATTTTCCGCAATACTTTGTCAACTTCAGAAAGGGAGATTTCGGTGTACGCAAGTACACCGTCAATCGCCCTTTCTTCGTTTTCGCGTCTTGCAAAAAATTTCGTCGGAATTAATATTTTTAGAAATTTTTCGCAATAATTTATCAACTACAAAAATGGAGATTTTAGTGTACGCAAGTACACCGTCAATCGCCCTTTCTTCGTTTTCGCGTCTTGCAAAAAATTTCGTCGGAATTAACGTTTTTAGAAATTTTTCGCAATAATTTATCAACTACAAAAATGGAGATTTTAGTGTACGCAAGTACACCGTCAAT
>JAZNRH010000108.1:0-11046 GCA_045590615.1 Eubacteriales bacterium | reverse complement strand
ATTGCCTTCGGCAGTGATATGCGCTTCGCGCGTTAAAGATACAAGGCGAATATAATATCACTGAAACCGAAGGTTTCAATATCACTTTTGATTTATCAAAAATATCACTCCAACGAAGTTGGAATATCACTAAAAATCTTTACAACTTACAACTTTTATACTATAATATTTTTGAGGTGATGACAATGGCAGAAAGTATTTTGAGAGATAAATCCAAAGAGTTTGCGAAGCAGATCGTTTTTCTTTGCCGTGATATAAAGTCGAATATGAAGGAGTCCGTTCTGACAAATCAGCTTTTGCGTTCGGGAACATCTATCGGCGCAAATATTCACGAAGCTCAATATGCTCAAGGCACAAAGGATTTTATATCCAAATTGGAGATTGCTCAAAAGGAATGCTACGAAACAGAATATTGGATGGAATTACTTTTTGAAACGGGATATATTCCCGAAAATGTTTATAAGCTTCTGCAAAACCAATGCGGACAAATTCGCAGAATGTTGATTTCTTCCCTCAACACAACAAAAGCAAATCAAAGTAACAAATAATTTTCAAAAACTTTTCTTGCAAAAAGCTGTTAGAGGATTATTACAAATGGCTTGATAGCAGACGAAAAGGATAACGAAAGGCAGTGAGTGTTATGAACGATCTTTATATACAAGGATTACGAATAAACTGGGGTACTCTTCCTAAAACCTCTTACGTTCATAATATCTCCGCCATAAAAAGCATCACAGAATTACAGTTTGACAAAGCAATTACATTTTTTGTTGGTGAAAACGGCTCGGGCAAGTCAACATTACTCGAAGCTATAGCTGTAGAATTTGGCTATAATTCCGAAGGTGGAACGAGAAACTATAATTTTAGCACCTACTACGATATTTCTCCTTTGAGTGAATCTATCACTTTAGTAAAGGGCTGGCAGCGTCCTAAATTCGGATATTTCTTCAGAGCAGAAACATTTTTCAATGTTGCGACAGCATCAATGTTTAACTATATGGGAGATAATTATCACGCCAACTCTCATGGAGAAGGGAATCTACGTTTTTTGGCGTATGATAAACCCGGACTATATTTAATGGACGAGCCTGAAGCTGCGCTTTCTCCCCAACGCCAGCTAACATTGCTGAAGCACATTTACGATATGTCCCAAAAAGGAGCGCAATTTATAATAGCAACACATTCTCCCATTCTACTTGGTTGCCCCAATTCGCAAATCTTATCCTTTGATAATGGTAAAATTTCACCTTGCGACTACGAAAACACCTTAAGTTACCAAATCACAAAAGGATTTTTGTTCAACAAAGAGCGTATGTTGAAAGAATTGTTCGATGATTAATATGTCATCTATTTCGGTCGCCAACCACAAACAAAAAACAAAAAATTTTCAAAAAAATTGAAAATTTTCAAAGAAAAATCCCCAGAATTTTACGAAGAGTATTTTGGGGGCATTTTTTTGCCAAAAAAATTGTTTCTAAAATCAGCGTATTATAATATAATGGTAGAAAGGTTGTACTTTTTTTGAAAAAACACACAATTCACACACTCAAAAAATTTTTGCTGTCGAGCCTATGTTTTATACTCGTTTTTACGAAATTTCGTAATAGTCAAAAGGCGTCAAAAAGACAAAAATGCTTATTTTGCTTGACAAATTGAATTTTTGAGTGTATAATGTGTCACGAAATCAAATAATTAACGAAAGGTTTTACTGAATGTACGAGAAGAAAATCAACGGCGTTATGGAAGCCGGAGAGGTTCTCGGAGTAATCCGAAAAAAAGAAGGCCTCAGGATTTCTTTGCTTCTATGAACGCTTTTACAAGGTACTCCTTGTATTTACTCGGCGTTGTTTTGTCTCTTTTGCTTGGTTTCTTGATTTTGAAAACTGTATTTTTATCACCGGTAAAAGCGTCAGCTACAACACCGACATTAAAATCAACAACAACTATAAAAGAAGAGCTCCCTCTTACTGCCACCCCCGTAATATTGCCCGAGACGGCAGTTTACTATCACGGTGTAAGACTTGGTGAATTCATCAGCGAGGATGCGACGGTTGCAGATGCAATGGCGCACTTCAACGTCACACTCGGCGAAAACGACCAGCCTAACTATTCACCCGACGAGCAAGTGTTCCACGGAATGACCTTGTGCATCGACGAGGTGAAGTACGTTGAAACAATTATCGACAACGCTATTCCTTATGAAATTATCGAGGTGCAAAGCCAGACTACGCCAAAGGGCGAGCGTGTTATCGATATGAAGGGCGTTATGGGCTCGAACAGAAAGACCATCACGACCAAATACGTTAACGGTGAGGCTACCGACGAGCAAAAAATTGAGGAAAGCTACATTGCTCCTATAAACGAGGTTATACTCGTTGGCGTTGGTGGTGTATTTACTGCACCCGACGGTAAGGACTACAACTATTCATACTACATTGACGTAACTGCAACTGCTTATACACACACGGGTAACAGAACCTATACGGGAACGGTTGCCGAGGTAGGAGTAATTGCAGTTGACCCGAGAAATATTGCGCTGCGTTCAAACGTCTACGTTATCGGAAACTACGGTGACTACGGTGTTTGTCGTGCCGAGGATATAGGTGGCGGCATCAAGGGAAAGAGAATTGACGTTTTCCTTGACACCGAAGAAGAGTGCGTACAATTCGGAAGAAGAAAGATGCGCTGTTACGTCCTGGAATAAGCCTCATAACATCAAAAAGCCCCTGCGTCGACGACACGCAACGGGGCTTTTCGTTTTATAATTCAAGGGAGATTGACGCACATCAATCTCCCTTTTCTTTTATTTGTTCTCTATTATCTTAATTCCCTCGTCGCCCTCGGCATCAACCGTAATGGTAGAATTCTCGGAAATATTACCCTCTATTATTTTCTTTGCAACGAGGGTTTCGACGGTATGCTTGATATAACGCTTTAACGGTCTTGCACCGAACTGAACGTCGTAGCCGTTGTCGGCAAGGTGCTCCTTGGCTCTCTCGGTTACGCAAAGCTTTATTCTTTGCTCAGCCAGACGCTGTTCAAGAGAAACGAGAGTAAGGTCGACAATCTTCTTTATATCCTCCTTAGAAAGTGGCGTAAATATTATAGTCTCGTCAAGCCTGTTAAGAAATTCGGGTCGGAAGCTACGCTTGAGAATTGCATTGATTTCATCCTCGGCTTGCTTGGTAATTTTACCGTTCTTTTCAATTGACTCAAGAATGATGGGTGAGCCGAGATTTGAGGTCAGGATAATGACCGTATTCTTGAAATCCACAGTCCTGCCCTGCGAGTCGGTAATTCTTCCGTCGTCGAGCACCTGAAGAAGAATATTAAATACGTCGGGGTGTGCTTTTTCAATTTCGTCAAAGAGGATTACCGAATAGGGTCTGCGCCTTACTGCCTCGGTGAGCTGACCACCCTCCTCGTAGCCGACGTAACCGGGAGGCGCTCCAATGAGTCTTGATACCGAGAACTTCTCCATATATTCGCTCATATCAATTCTGACCATATTCTTTTCGTCATCGAAAAGACTTTCGGCAAGAGTTTTTGCAAGCTCGGTCTTGCCGACGCCCGTCGGTCCTAAGAACAAAAACGAACCGATTGGCTTATCGGGGGCTTGTATACCTGCCCTTGAACGAAGTATCGCATCGGACACCGACGAAACGGCCTCGTCTTGTCCTATTACTCTCTTGTGCAAAATTCCTTCAAGATTCTGGAGCTTCTCCTTCTCGCCCTCGACGAGCTTGGTTACGGGTATTCCCGTCCAGCGCTCTACAATTCTGGCAACCTCCTCGTCGGTAACCTTGTCACGAAGGAGCTTGTGCTCCCCGTTGGCTTCCTTCTCGGCAGTTTCAAGCTTCTCAAGAAGCTCGGGACGGGTCTTGTATTTCAGCTCGGCTGCACGGTTGAGGTCGTATTCGTTTTCTGCCTTTTCAATCTCATAGTTTACACCCTCAAGCTCCTCGCGCAGCTTTTGAAGAACTGTAATAGAAGCCTTCTCGTTCTCCCATTTTGCGTGAAGCTCGTTAAATTCGTCACGCATTGCCGAAAGCTCCTTCTTTATTTCCTCAAGGTGCTCGGCTGACAGAGTGTCGGTCTCCTTTGAAAGAGCAGCCTCTTCTATTTCGTGCTGGATTATCTTACGCTGAATTACGTCGAGCTCGGTAGGAAGCGAATCAATCTCGGTGCGAAGCATTGCGCACGCCTCGTCAACCAGGTCAATCGCCTTGTCGGGCAAAAATCTGTCGGTAATATATCTGTTTGAAAGGGTCGCGGCAGAAATCAGAGCAGAGTCCTGAATTTTAACTCCGTGGAAAACCTCATACCTCTCCTTGAGCCCTCTCAGAATGGCAATAGTATCTTCTACCGTAGGCTCTCCCACCAGCACGGGCTGAAAGCGCCTTTCAAGCGCAGGGTCCTTTTCGATGTACTTTCTGTACTCGTCAAGAGTAGTTGCTCCGATACAGTGAAGCTCACCTCTTGCAAGCAGAGGCTTGAGAAGATTGCCTGCATCCATTGCTCCGTCGCTCTTGCCTGCACCGACAATCGTGTGAAGCTCGTCAATAAAGAGAATGATTCTGCCCTCGCTCTTGGATACCTCACCGAGAACAGCCTTGAGCCTTTCCTCAAACTCTCCTCTGTACTTTGCTCCTGCAATGAGCGCACCCATATCGAGAGAGAAAATCGTCTTGTCCTTGAGGCTGGAGGGTACGTCGCCCTTTACAATTCTTTGAGCCAAGCCCTCGGCTATAGCCGTCTTACCGACACCGGGCTCACCAATGAGAACGGGATTGTTCTTGGTCTTTCTGGACAAAATCCTGATAACGTTTCTGATTTCGTCGTCTCTGCCGATAACGGGGTCGGGCTTCTTGGTTCTTGCCCTTTCCACCAAATCGGTACCGTATTTATTCAATGCGTCGTAGGTGTCCTCGGGATTATCGCCCGTCACCCTCGTATTCTTTCTCACGCTCGCAAGAGCCGAAAGGAATTTTTCCTTATCTATCCCAAAAAGTCTGAACAGCTTCTGGAGCTCCTTTGAGCCACCCTCTATCAGAGAGAGGAATATATGCTCAACCGACACAAAGTCGTCTCCCATTTTTTCTGACAGCTTTTCTGCCGAGCCAAGAACTCTGTCAAGGGCAGGCGAAAGATAAATTCCACCGTTGCCCGTAACCTTGGGCAGAGCCTCTACCAGCTTTATGGCAGACGAAGTCACAGCCTCGGGCTGAATTTCCATTTTTATCATAAGCTGAGCAATCAGCCCTTCTCTTTGTTCAAGAAGGGACACGACAAGATGCTCGCACTCAAGCTGTGAGTTTCCGTACTCTGCAGCAAGCGACTGTGCCTGATTGAGAGCTTCGAGAGATTTTTGCGTATATTTCTGTGCATTCATTAACACATCAGTCCTTTCTTTTTTCTTGTGTGCTTATTATAACCCTCATTTGTGAACAAATTGTAACTCAAAGATTTAGTAAAAGTAAACATTTAGCACTCTAAGTAGTGGAGTGCTAACAAAAAGCTAAAAAATTTAATATTTATCGAAAAAAACTTGACAAAAGACTGTAAGTATGCTACAATTACTCTACCTCTTTGGGCTTTTTTGCCGAGAGGGAGGCGCGAATATTCGCAAAAATAAACGGAGGTGCCGATATGAGAGTAAAAATTACACTCGCTTGCAGCGAATGCAAGCAAAGAAATTACGACACGGTCAAGAATAAGAAGAATGACCCTGACAGACTTGAATTGAACAAGTACTGTAAGTTCTGCCGTAAGCATACTCTTCACAAAGAGACTAAGTAATTTTTGATTACTAAAGAAAGAGGAGGATTTCAACATGGCAGAAGAAAGCGTAAAGAAGACTAACAAGTTCGTTAAGTTCTTTAAGGATTTGAAGAGAGAGCTTAAGAACATCGTTTGGTCACCCAAGAAGGATGTAGTGAGAAATACAACCGTAGTTGTTGCAGTAACTGCGATAGCTGCTGTTGCGATTATGCTTGTTGACGCTGGTCTTTCTAAGGTCCTTGACTTGCTCGTAGACCTATTTCATTAATCGGGAGGCAGTATTATGCTTCAAGATAACAACACGCCCCATTGGTACGTAGTTCATACCTATTCGGGCTATGAAAATAAGGTAGCAACAAACCTTGAAAAGATTGTCGAAAACAGAAACTTGGGACATCTGATCCACGCCATCAAGATACCTGTAGAAATGGTTGAAGGCGCAGGTGGAAAAATGGAAGAGCAAAAGCTTTTCCCCAGCTACGTTCTCGTCAAAATGATAATGAACGATGAAAGCTGGCACGTGGTAAGAAATACCACGGGAGTTACCGGTTTTGTCGGTCCCGGTTCACAACCCGTTGTTCTACTTGATGAAGAAGTAGAAGCTCTCGGAGTTGATACCGACGCTCAGCCACTTGAGTTCGCACTCGGCGATATCGTTGAAATTGTAGGAGGCCCTCTTCAGGGAATTATTTCCTCGGGTAAGGTGCTCGAAATTTCCGACGATATGAAGCAGATTAAGCTTCTTGCCAATATGGGAGGAAGAGAAACTGCAATCGAGGTTGACTCAAATCTGGTTAAAAAACTTTAATTTTTGTTTATTAAATGCTGAAAGCTTTAATAAATGTGTTATGCAAAGATACCACTCTCGCGCCGTCATTCGCTGAGCTGTGGGCATAACGCATCAGTGGGAGGGACAAAATCCCGAATTTATTACCACATGGAGGTGTATTTGAAATGGCAAAGAAAATTATTGGTTACGTAAAACTGCAGATACCTGCAGGAAAGGCAATGCCCGGCCCACCCGTAGGCCCCGCACTTGGTCAGTACGGTCTTGCTATTCCCGCTTTCACTAAGGAATTCAACGAGCGTACAAAAAACGATATGGGTCTCATCATACCTGTAGTTATTACAGTTTATGCTGACCGTTCATTCACATTTATCACTAAGACTCCTCCTGCAGCAGTTCTTATCAAGAAGGCAGCAGGCATCGAGAGTGGCTCAGGTGTTCCTAACAAGAACAAGGTAGCTAAGCTTACCAAGGAGCAAATTCGCAAAATTGCTGAACAGAAGCTTCCTGACCTTAACGCTATCAACATCGAATCAGCTATGAGCATGATCGCAGGTACCGCCAGAAGTATGGGCGTTACCGTTGAAGAATAAGGAGGACAAGCAGAATGTTTAGAGGAAAGAATTATAAAGAAAGCGTAAAGATTGTTGACAAGGCAAAGCTTTACGACGTAGCAGAAGCTTGTGACCTTGTTTGCAAGACTTCTAAGGCAAAATTTGACGAGACAATCGAGCTTCACGTAAGACTCGGTGTTGACTCAAGACACGCAGACCAGCAGGTAAGAGGCGCTGTTGTCCTTCCTAACGGAACAGGTAAGACAGTTCGTACTCTCGTTTTTGCAAAGGGTGACTTCGCAAAGGCTGCTGAGGCTGCCGGCGCAGACTATGTTGGCGCAGAAGAATACGTACAGAAGATCCAGTCAGAGAACTGGTTCGAGTTTGACGTTATCATCGCTACTCCCGATATGATGGGTGTTATCGGTCGTCTTGGTAAGGTGCTTGGTCCTAAGGGTCTTATGCCTAACCCCAAGGCAGGTACAGTTACAACAGACGTTGCTAAGGCTGTTACAGATGCTAAGGCAGGTAAGGTTGAATACCGTCTTGACAAGTCAAACATCATTCACTGCCCCATCGGCAAGGCATCATTCGGTGCAGAAAAGCTTGGCGAAAACTTCAACGCTCTTATGAGCGCTATCATCAAGGCTAAGCCTGCTGCAGCTAAGGGTCAGTATATCAAGAGCTGTACCATTGCTTCTACAATGGGCCCCGGCGTTAAGGTAAATGCCGCTAAGCTCGCTAACTAATAAAAAAGTGGCGAGGTTGACTCAGAGCAATTTCCTATATGATAAAAATTACCGAGTGTCAAACGACACTCGGTGTTTTTTTGCGATTTTCAAATGTTAGCTTATCTGCAAAGTAAATGTGGCTCTTTTCCTTGACACAAAACACAAAATATGGTAAAATATGTTTAACTGATTTTATTGCAAATAAAGGAGAATAATTATGAAAAGATTTGCTATTATAGGTTTTGGTGGACTTGGAAAAAGCCACTTTATAAACCTTATGAGACTCGAATGGGAAAGAGGAGACATTCAGCTTGTTGCTATATGCAACTCGGATATAGAATCAATATCCAAAAACGTTACCATCAACATCGGCACAGTAAATATCGAAAACGTTGACTTTTCACGTTTCAATCTATATACCGACTACAAGGAAATGCTCAAAAAAGAAAACCTTGATTTCGTATTCATAGCACTTCCGACCTATCTGCACGCAGAGGTTGCAATCTACTGTATGGAAAACGGCGTAGACGTTTATACAGAAAAGCCTATGGCTGTCACACTCGAAGAGTGTGAAGCAATGATTGACACATCAAAAAAATTCAACCGTAAGCTTATGGTCGGTCAGTGTCTGAGATTTACTCCAAATTACATCTTCCTCAAGAACCTTGTCACACGAAACACCTACGGCAAGCTTATCAAGGCTGAGATGTACAGAAAATCGCCACTCCCCAATTGGTCATTCGGCAATTGGCTTCTCCACGACGAAACGAGTGGTGGCTGTCTCGTAGATATGCACGTGCACGACGTTGACGCTATGGTATGGCTTCTGGGCACGCCCGACGAATTTCACATCGAGTCAACTCATCACTACGCCGAGTACGAGAGCGCTTTTTGTACCTACAAGTACCCCGACACTATTGTATCTATAGTAGCAGACTGGGGACTTCCTGCAACCTTCAAATTCTCATCCGGCTACAAGGCAACCTTTGAAAGAGGCTACGTTGAGTCAACAAGTGAAGGTACTTACGTTTACACCGAGAACAAGAGAGAAGAGGTTATCCTCGGAGACGACAACAGTCTTTATGACGAGGTTGTCGAGTTCGTTGCTCACGTAGTTGACAACAAGCCTCTCAAAACGGCTACCCTTGAAAGTGTACACGAAACAATGAAGCTCCTTTTCGCTGAAAAAGAAAGAGCTAAAAATAATAAATAAGAAAGGCAACGCTATGATTATTACAAATATCAATTCACCCGAGCTTCCTCTTTACGCCAAGCTCAATCCTTATTTTGCAAGAGCATTTGAGGACATCAAGAAAATCATCGAAGAAAAGACCGAGGTAGGAAAATATATCATCGAAGAGGACACCTACTTCTATATGGTACAGGAGTATGAGGCAAAGGAGCTCGAGGACGCCAAATACGAGGTACACGACAAGTTTATTGACATTCAGGTAATTCTCGAAGGCGAAGAGGAAATTCGCTTCGACGTTGAAGAAAACCTAAAGCCCGGTCTTGAGCCCAAGGGCGACAACAGATATTTCAAGATTTATTCCGAGTCCTGCGATATCTCTGTGCTTTCTGCAGGCGAATTTGCCATAATATTCCCCGGTGAGCCTCATGCACCCGGCATCAAGCATTTTGACGACAAGAAGAACATCAGAAAAATAGTATTCAAGATTAAATATTGAGGAACACACTATGAGAATACGCACGCTTAACGACAGAATGAAACCAACTCTTCCTTCCTCTCTTGCCGAGTGGGAAGAAAAAAGGGTTGATATTCTTGAAAATCTTAAATTCGCAAGCTCAATCGAGCTTCTAAAGCACAGCACGCCTCTTAGCGCGCACGTTTATCCTGCTGCAGAATACGAAGGCTTTGTTGTAGAAACTGCATTTATCCAGACGCTTCCGGGCTTCTGGCTTGTAGGAAACATCTACAGACCCAAGGACCTGACTAAAAAATATCCTGCCGTACTCAATCCTCACGGACATTGGGACAAGGGTAGAATTGATATGCAGGAAATCAGTACACTCCCCGTAAGATTTGCCAACCTTGCACTTCGTGGAATGGTTGTTTTTGCCTACGATATGATCGGCTATAACGACACAAATCAAATAGCTCACAAGGGCTTTAATCCCGAATACGAGGACTACAACTACGGTCGCTTCTCCCTTCAGCTCAATAACAGCATAAAGGCTGTTGACTTCGTATCCTCTCTCCCCTACGTAAATGCCGATAAAATCGGCTGTACAGGCTGTTCGGGTGGTGGTACGCAGACCTATTTCCTCTCGGCAATCGACAAGAGAATCAAGGCTGCTGCCCCTATTAATATGGCATCCTACGTTATGCAGGGTGGTTGTGTATGTGAAAACACAGCCTTCCTTCGCACAGACTACAACAATATGGACTACACGATGCTCACAGCACCCCGTCCACTCTTTATGGCAGCAAGCGACGGTGACTGGACAAGGCTGTCCGAAACTCTCGAATTTCCCACAATGGCAAAGCTCTACGAGCTTTACAAGGCAGAAGAAAACTATAAGAGCTTCTTCAGAAGTGCACCTCATTGCTATGAAAAGTGCACGAGAGAAAGAGTTTACGACTTTTTCTGCAAGGTTTTTGAAATCGACAATCCCTATGACAGCGAGATTGAAGTTGAGATTGATACCTCTAAGCTCGTGAGAAACGGAGTGCCCGATTTCTTCAGCAAGGTCAAGGACGAGGCAGAGCTCTTCGAGGTGGCTAAAAAGCTCATCAACACCAATCTTGCAAAGCTTTCACAAGAGGAAAGGGAAAATATCGTCAAGAGAGTTTTTGCTCTTTCACACGATTTTGAGCTTGATATTCCTTATATAATCGACGAGGCTACCGACGAGGTGAAAATCGTTCTCGGCAAATGTCCCGAGAGAGCCGACACCTGCGAGGCAGAGTACTTCCATTGCTACAACTACGCCGACGATACCAAGAGAGTAAACGCAATTGCCAAGCTCTGTCAGAAATATCCCGACGTCAAGGTTTATGCAAAGGGCAAGAGCGCAGCCCTTCTTGAAATATCAAAGCGCATCACCAATTCCAACAACGTCGTGGCTGAAGAGCCCGATTATTCGGACGTTGTAATACCCGGTATAAAACTAATATAAAACAGGGAATTAAACCAGAGGGTGCTTTTTAGCCAGAGGGTGCTTTTTAGCA
>JAZNRH010000107.1:0-7243 GCA_045590615.1 Eubacteriales bacterium | reverse complement strand
TTTACACAAAAAACCAAATATCACTGCTTTGGGGGGGTTCCAAGGGGGTACTTTTTGCTAAAAAGTACCCCCTTGGTTATATTGAAAAAACCAATTTATTCTTAGCAGAGAGAGCTTGCGCCCTCTTTTTTTGATAGTATTCCTCGTATTCCAAATTCATTGGATAAATCATTCTGTTTACTTTATAACGGTTATTTATCTTTTTGAACTTCAAACGCACGAAGAAATCCTTACCACAGTTGCAGGTGGCGATTGCAAGGGTCTTGTCGTAATTCTGACGGACGAATTCCTTGCACGTAACCTCTTTGCTACAAAACGGACACTCAAAGGTGTTAACATCCTTGTTTCTGACAGCGCTTCCCTTGGAACGATAGGTCGTACCGTCGCCGATATCCGTGTCGTTTTTCTGAGCACTTGCGTATTCGTTAATTCCTTTATCCATATCAAGATGACGGCATACGATGGCAGTGCTTTTTGCATCGTTGAGAGCGTTGTGTGCTTCTTCTCCCGTTTCGTTCAGAATTTCCAAAGCACGTTCAAGAGATACCTGCCTGTGCTCGTGGGTTATTTGTCGGTCAAAAATAATCTGCAGATTATAGGAGAAGGGAATCCACGCTGTGTCAATTGAATGGAGCGTCAGATTGCTTTTCAAGACGGGGATATCGTCGGGTCCCCAGGTAAGAAAGGCAAAATCTTCGCCACACCATTGTTTGAAGCGTTCAAAGACGTTAAGGAAGGGCAAGCCTTCCTTTAATTCGTCTGTCGTTATACCGGTGAGCGAAGCCACCTTTTTGTGCATCTTTTTATAGTACTTTGGAGTAATCAGCGCATCAAAGGTGCTTTCCTCACGAAAGTGAGCGTCAAGCTTTACTGCTCCGATTTGCACGATTTCGGCGTGCAGAGTAATCGGCTCGGTAATAAGCGCCTTCGGATGTAAGGGCTGATTCCACTCCATATCAAGTATAATATAATTCATTTTCAAGCCTGTTTTTTTATAGTCTTGTAATTATTTTCCCTTGCTGTCCTTGAGACCTACAATACTATTGAAGGTATTCTCGTTTTTGGTATCCTTGCAGAAATAACCCATTCTGACGAATTGGAACTTATCTCCACCCTTTGCATCAGCAAGGCAGGTTTCGAGCTTTGCGTGCTTGACGGTCATTGAATTGGGGTTGAGATAGTCTGTGTATTCCTTGTCTTCAGGAAGCTTTGACGGGTCCTCGAGAGTGAGCAGATTTTCGTAGAGAATTACGTCTGCATCAACAGTGTTCTCGGTTGACAGCCAATGGATTGTGCCCTTGATTTTTCTGCCGTCAACGGGATTTCCGTTTCCTGTTTCAAGGTCAGCTGTACAATGAATTTCAACTACTTCTCCATTCTCATCAAGAACGGCGTTCTGATATTTGATAATATAAGCACCCATAAGTCTGACTTCTCCGTCGGGCTTGAGACGGAAGAATTTGGGGGGTGGGTCGAGTGAAAAGTCGTCTGCATCTATATAAAGCTCACGCGTGAATTTAACCTCTCTCTTTCCGAGCTCCTCGTGCTGAGGGTGATTAGGAACTTCAAAGGTTTCGCACTTTCCTTCGGGGTAGTTGTCTATTACAACCTTGATAGGATTGAGGATTGCAATACGACGAGGTGCAGTTTCGTTGAGTTCATCACGGATACAAGCCTCAAGAAGTCTTATATCAACAAGGCTGTTAGCCTTGGCAACACCTACTCTTGAACAGAAATCAACGATTGAAGCGCCGGTATAGCCCTTTCTTCTCAGACCACAAAGGGTGGGCATTCTCGGGTCGTCCCAGCCGTCAACCTTACCCGTCTCAACCATCTGTCTTAAAAATCTCTTTGAAAGAACCGTGTTGGTTATATTGAGTCTTGCAAATTCAATCTGACGGGGCTTGTGAGGAACGCTCACGTTTTCGATTACCCAATTGTAGAGAGGACGGTGAATTTCAAATTCAAGTGAGCAAAGCGAGTGCGTAATTCCTTCAAGCGCGTCCTGAATGGGATGAGCAAAGTCGTAGGTGGGATATATGCACCACTTGTCACCGTATCTGTGATGTGGAATGTGCTTGATTCTGTAGATTACGGGGTCACGAAGCCAGAAGTTTCCTGAAGCAAGGTCAATCTTTGCTCTGAGGGTGTATTTACCGTCGGGGAACTCACCGTTCTTCATACGCTCAAAGAGGTCAAGGCTTTCTTCCATAGGCCTGTCTCTCCATGGAGATGTAGCAGGGTGAGTCAGGTCACCTCTGTATTTTTCCATCTGGTCAGCCGAAAGCTCACATACGTAGGCAAGACCCTTTTTAATCAGCTCTATTGCATATTCGTAGTCCTTGTCAAAATAGTCGGAGCCGTAGAAAAATCTGTCGTCCCAATCAAAGCCAAGCCAATGAATGTCCTCCTTGATGGCGTCAACGTACTCGGTATCCTCTTTTGCAGGGTTGGTGTCATCCATACGGAGATTACAAAGACCACCGTATTTTTTTGCCGTTCCAAAGTCTATAGCAAGAGCCTTGCAATGACCGATATGAAGATATCCGTTTGGCTCGGGAGGAAAACGTGTATGGATTTTTTCAATTTTCCCCTCGGCTAAATCAGCGTCGATTATTTCTTCTATAAAATTTTTTGCTTCTTCCATAATTATAAAGCTCCAATCATTTTATTAATTCTGTCGAATACTCTCTCCTTGCCCATTATCTGCATAACGGTATAGAGGTCGGGAGCATTTGTTTTTCCCGTAACAGCAAGACGGATAAACATACTGATATCGGCAACGTTGCCCTTGAAGGCGTCGGGGTTGGCTTTGTATTCCTTCATATCCGAGGCATATCCGAGCTTGTCGGCAATAGCCTTGATTTTATCAAACCACGTATTCATATCGTCTGCTTCGTCAAAGCTTTCCATAAAGTCGCCAAGCGTTTTCTTTATATCTGCCTTGTCAAAGCTTTCGGGATATTCTTCTTCAACCTTGTAAAGCTCGTCATAGAAAAATCCCATATATCCCTTCGCATCAGCAAGAGTCGCAAGGTCCTTACGAGGCTTCTTACCACCTCTGCCAATTGCAAAGATTTTCGTTGCATAGTCCTTATTCGAGGCAAGAAGCTTACCGAATTCGTTGTCAAATTCAAGTGCCCACTCAGTAACCTTTTCTGTAATATCCTCGGCAGTAAGTCTTGATAAAACGTTTTTTGATACGTCATTGAGCTTATCATAGTCAAATAGACAGCCCGAAACAGACATTTTCTTTGCGCTGAAGGGGAATTCCTTGTAATGCTTGTCGGGATTTTGAGCGTGCCACTCCTCGTAGTTGGAGTTGAGCAGAGTCATTACGTATTCGCAGACAGCCTCGGGAACGTAGCCCATTCCCGTATAATCGTCCATATTTGCGCCCATATCTCTTTTCGAGAGCTTCTTTTTGTTTCCGTTTTCGTCAAGCTTCATAATCTGTGATATGTGCATAAATTTGGGAAGCTTAAAGCCAAGGTAACGGAAAAGCTGAAGATGCTTTGGAAGGCTGGGAAGCCATTCCTCACCTCTGATTACGTGGGTGGTTCCCATCAGGTGATCGTCAACAGCGTGAGCAAAGTGATAGGTCGGAATTCCGTCCGACTTGAGAAGTACGAAGTCCTCGTCGTTTTCGGGAAGCTCGAGAGTTCCTTTTACAAGGTCGGTTACCTTGATTTTTCTCTCACCGTCACCGTCGGCAAGGATACGAAGAACGAAGGGGTGACCTGCCTTGAGATGCTGTTCAACCTCTTCCATAGTGAAGTTTCTGCCCTCAAGCATTTCTGCCTTTTTAGCTTCGGCTTCTTCCTCCCAATTGGTGTCCTTTATTTCTTGCTTTTTGTTTATAGAATTGAGTCTTTCAAGCTCCTCTTCGGTAGTGAAGGCAGGATAAGCCTTGCCTTCCTTTACGAGAAACTTTGCAAAGGTCTGATATATTTCCTTTCTCTGACTTTGCTTGTAGGGACCGTATGCACCCTTGTCCGAGATATTTCCGTTCTCGTCGAGAATAGCGCCTTCGTCAAAGGAAACACCGTATCTTGCAAGAGTTTTTATAAGTCCCTCGGCTGCGCCCGGCACTTCACGCTTGGCGTCTGTGTCCTCAATTCTCAGGAAGAAAACACCACCCGATAAATGAGCCATTCTTTCTCCTACTGTAGAAGGAAAGAGACCTCCAAAGTGAACGAAGCCCGTAGGACTTGGCGCAAATCTCGTTACTACTGCGCCTTCTTTAAGCTCTCTCCTTGGATATCTTTCCTCCATATCCTCGGGAGTAGTCTTGATATTCGGAAAAAGTAGTTCTGCTAATCTTTCAAAATCCATAGTATATTCCTTTCACAAGCTCTGTCTTTTATAGTATTGATAGTAGTTGCATTTCAGCATACCGTTATAGAGCTTGCGCTTCTTATCGGCAAGCCTGCCAAAATGCTTTTCAAAGTATTCGTCCGATGTGATAATGTATAACTGCCAATTTTCCAGACGCTTCATAGCCTTGCCCATAATTCTGTAGAGCTTTTCGGCTTCGTTTATATCCATCAGCCTTTCGCCATAAGGTGGATTGCACACGATTGTTCCACGTCTGCCGTGCGTTTCGATATCGGCAACGTCGGCTACAAAGAATTTTACGCAATCATCCACTCCTGCACGACGTGCGTTTTCTTTTGCCAATTCAATGACCTCGGGGTCAATATCACTGCCCCATATTTCAAAGTCACTGTCCCTGACAGCCTCTCGCGCTTCTATTCTGGCTTCCTCCCATAAGTGATGGGGAATGAAATCAAAGCTCTCGCCTGCAAATTCTCTGTTAATTCCGGGGGCAACGTTTTTCAGGTAGGTTGCCGCCTCAATCGGTATTGTTCCCGAGCCACAGAGTGGGTCCCAAAGCAGAACGTCTCTTCTCGGTCTTGAAATCATAACAAGAGCCGATGCCAGCGTTTCTCTGATCGGAGCATCGTTAGTACCCTGACGATAGCCTCGCTTATATAGTCCTGCACCACTCGTATCAATCATCAGTGCAGCCTTGTCTCGCAGTATAAAAAATTCAATCTGTATTTTTGTGTCGGTTTCGGGAAGCTCCCTGTTGCCGTAAGCCTCGCAAAGTCTGTTGACTATAGCCTTTTTTATAATTTTCTGGCAATCGGGAATGCTGTGGAGGGCAGATTTTATGCAATGCCCCTTGACAGGAAATGCATCGGTTCGTTTAATATATTTTTCCCAGGGGATTGCCTTCGTACCCTCGAATAGCTCGTCAAAGCTGGTTGCATCAAATTCGTCAAGTATTATATATAGCTTTTCTGCGCAACGAAAATTTATATTGCACCTTGGCACAGCGCTTTCGTCACCCTCGAAATAAACTCGTCCCTCGATTGTTTCAAGACGCTTGTAGCCGAGCGCATCAACCGTTTCGCCAACGAACTTTTCAAGTCCGAAAAGGCAGGTTGCGGCAAATTTCATTTTAGTCATATTCTTTCGTAGGTCACGTATCTGAACGAGAGGTCTCCCTCCTGCATAAGCTCGCTTTCGTCAATTGCACGCCATTCGCTTTCCTTGATTTCGGGAAGAAATCTGTCTGCATCAAATGCCTTTTCAATGTGCGTGATATAAAGCTTTTGACAATAGGGCATAAGGAGTGTATATACCATTGCTCCACCTATTACGAAAAGCTCGTCCGGCTCAATACCCCTAATAAGCTCAAAAAGCTCATCAAGCGAATGTACTACCTCTGCTCCCTCAATAGTAATATCCTTTTCGTAAAGCACGATGTTCCTTCTGTTTTTCAAGGGTGCGCTTTTGGGCAGGGAGATAAGGGTATTATATCCCATAATTACCGTCTTTCCCGTCGTCACTTCCTTGAAGTGCTTCAGGTCAGCCGACAGGTGACAGAGCAGGTCACCGTTTTTTCCTATTCCATTGTTTTTATCAATAGCAACAATTAAATTCATTATTCGGCAACCTCAATTCTCTCGTTAAAATCATTGTATTTATAATTTGTGAGCGTAAAGCTCGAATCTGTAAACTTATAAAAGTCATCAACAGTCTTGTCAAGCTCGAATACAGGCGCGTCAAATTGAGGCTTTTCAATCAGCCTTTCAATAATCGGAATGTGTCTTTCGTAGATGTGAGCGTCTGCTATAACGTGTACGAATTCACCGGGAATAAGTCCCGTAACCTGTGCAAGCATATGTACAAGCACAGAATATTGGCATACGTTCCAATTGTTAGCTGCAAGCATATCCTGACTTCTTTGATTGAGTATGGCGTTCAGCCTTCCGTTTGCAACGTTGAAGGTCATACTGTACGCACAAGGGTAAAGGTTCATCGAGTGCAGGTCTGCGTGGTTGTAAATGTTGGTCATGATTCTACGGCTGTTTGGGTTGTTTTTCAAATCGAAGATTACTCGGTCGACCTGGTCGAACATTCCCTCGCGATACTCGTGCTTGATACCGAGCTGATAGCCGTATGCAGTGCCGATAGAGCCGTTCTCGTCAGCCCATTTATCCCAGATTTTTGCGTTGAGCTCGTGAATGTTATTCGACTTCTTTTGCCAAATCCACAACAGCTCGTTTACGGCTGTCTTGATGTAGGTTCTACGGAGAGTCATAATCGGGAATTCTTCTTCAAGGTTGTATCGGTTGACGATTGCAAAACACTTTTTGGTGTATGCGGGAGTACCGTCCTCCCATTTTGGACGAACCTGAAATTCCTTGTCCCATACTCCGTTTTCAAGTATATTTTTACAGTTTTCCACGAAGATTTTATCGGCTAAACTCATAATTTCTCTCCTCATAAATGTATATACATTTATTTTACCACTAAAATACAATTTCGTCAATCATATTTTTTGAGGAGCAAAGCGATTTCCGACAATTTTTAACACTCCCTTGCCCGAAGTGATGTCCGAAAGTCTGCTCTCAAGCTTTTCGAGCTCTTCGTCGCTTGCTAAAACTCTTGAGGTTACGTATTCGTTGTAGCTTACCTCAAGCTCATCAATTCCCATAATCGAAAGCTCATATTTCAGCTTCTGATAAGCTGAATAATCGGAGGAAAGCTCCAGCTCGTGATATAACACGAAGGTAGCCTTGCCTGCTGCGTCGAGCGCTAATTTTGCAGCCTTGCCATACGCTCTCGTCAATCCACCTGCTCCAAGAAGCACACCACCGAAATATCTCGCTACTACTATTACTACACCGGTAAGCCCTTCTCGGCGAATAACCTCAAGAATAGGCATACC
>JAZNRH010000106.1:0-18281 GCA_045590615.1 Eubacteriales bacterium | reverse complement strand
CACATTAATTATATTGTTTTATGTTTTGCACGAACTTCGCGACTGCTGTACATAAGTACAGCGACGCGCTTCAGTATCGTGCAATCTACCTCTTTTTTTCCTATCCCCGAACGCACAGGGATGTAAAAAAACTATATCAGTTTTTTTACAGCCCCTTTCTTTTTTCAAACTTTTTACTTATTATTTTATTTTGTTTGTAATGTCAAATTTCTTTTTTTATTTTGTGCACAAGTAATAAAATAAGCAAATATCCTTCCGTTTCAGAAGAATTTAATTGACAATCAATTAAAAAATATGGTATAATAACCTCAAAGCGATGGCTTCCACGCCATCGGCAAAGTAAAGCTTTGCTATTAAAGACATATGTCTTTAACTTTGAGAACATTTTATCATTAAAACTGCCTTGTTGCGACAAGGCTACGGCTAACGCCTTACAAGGTCTTGCGACCTTGGTTTTATGGTATAATATCATGAAATGTTATACGGAAAGGAAAACGAAGAAAATGAAAAGATTATTAGCACTTTCACTTTCAATATTTGCGTTGATATCAATGCTCAGCGCTTTTGCCTTTGCGGCAACTCTTGAGCTTGAAGACGATTACGTAACAGGTGAAGAGCTTGTACTTGCAAGTATGCACGGAGTCAAGCCATTTATCGCCGATTCTGTCAATCCCGACCCTGTTTTAGAGGCTTCCTATTGGCTTGCAGACAACGCCGAAAAGCTCAATCTTAAATACGTAAGCTTTATTGGTAATATGTCGTCGGGCGCTAACTTCAAGCACAAGCAGATTGTTGCAGAGCAAGGCAAAACTTATGACGAGCTTATATCGCTCAACCTTAGTGACAGCGAGTGGAAAAGAGACTTTGAGGAGCTGCGTTCCTCTGCCGAGCCCCTCAAGGAAACCGGCGTTCCCTACGGAATTTCAATTGGTATCAAAGACTATGTATCAGATGCTATAGACAGAGATAACCACGTGCAAACAGTTTTCTCAGCCGAGGACTTCTTTGGGAATGCAGATATACAAACCGAGGTTTACGATATCAATAACTTCGCAGTTATAACTAAGATTAACAAAACCAAGTATATTATATATCAGCTCGAAGCCTTTCCAAGACAAAAAGTTATCAACTGGTTTTACACAGTTCAGGCTGAAAATCAGGACAAGCGTGCGATTATTTATACTACTTCCTTCATCAAAGCAAACGGAGAAATGTATACCCAGCACGACTGGTCGGTCACAAACGGAAAGCTGCCTTCGGACTATAAAAGCTATGACTCATTGTTAAAGAGCAATATGGTAAACAAGGACTCTCCACACGACGGAACGGAAATTTGGGAAGACATAATCAAGATATATAAGAACGTTCTCTGCATCGTCTCAGCTAACGATACTCCCGGTACAGAGATTGTCACCAACACATTCAAAAATGACTACGGATACCCCGTTCTCGCAGTTCTTGCAAACCTCGAAAACGGCTTCGGCACAATGGGTAAGTGCTACCCTATTCTTATGAAGATTTCTGAGGATAACAAGACAATCGACCTTCGTCACCTTGTTCCATACTACAACAAGGTGGGTGGTTACATCAAGGAAACAAAAAAGGTAATTACGCTTGAAAACGTTGCAGAGCTTCCTGCAGCTGACCCCGTAACCCTTCTTGAGAAGGTTCCCGCTCAGGCAAACGGTGAAAACGTTGCCTACATCAACGGCTACGAAAATAACCTCTTCAAGCCTAACAACAATATGACAAAGGCTGAGGCTTGTACAATCTTTGCAAGACTTCTTGCTCAGTCACAGACAATTCCTACAGGCTATACTACAAGATTTACCGACGTTGAAAAAGGTCAATGGTACTACGATGCAATCGCATACCTTGACGAAATGGGCTACTTCTTTACGAATACGTCAAATGAATATCACCCCAACGAAAAAATAACGAGAGCAGAATTTGTTGAGCTCGCATACTTCGCCTCCGAGCTTGAGGGTGACAGTAATATCAGCTTCAGCGACGTTGATACTACCAACAAGTACTACAACGCAATTATTGCTGCCGCGGCATCAGGACTCGTCAACGGCTACGGCGACGGCTCGTTCAAGCCCAACGCAACAATTACGAGAGCTGAGGTCGTAACGGTTATCAACCGTATGATTTCTCTCGAGGTCAGCGAAAAAACTGTCGCCAAGGACTACCTTGAAAAGAAGTTCTCGGACATATCGGGACACTGGGCTGAATATCAAATACTTATGGCGTCAAACAGCAATGTTCACCCCTACTACTTCTACACAGCTGACCTTAATCAGCTCAAGGAGGATTCAAAGACAATTTACTTTGAAAATGACTACGTTAAGGTTGTCATTGCTAAAAACGGTGCAACGGTTAAAGAACTGATTAACAAGGCTACAGGCGAAAACGTAGTGGGCTTAAGTGCTACTCCTTGGTTCAGCTATTTAATTACCAATTCCCAGGCTAATATTCCCGCAAAGTCGGCTGAGCTTGAAAACGGCAGACTCAAAATCAAATATACCAACGGAAAGTCAGCTTACTTTATTATAGACATTAAGAATAACTACTTCAGCGTAACACTTGACACAGACCTTAAGTCAGATATTTACGGAATCGTTATCTGTAACCTTTCAACAAACGCTGAATGGGAGCGTGACAATCCCACAACCTATGGCCTTTCGGCAGTTGCTATGACTACTACCGTTGACCTTCAATACTATCCGGGTGGAAGCAACAAGGCAGCTAAGGGCACTACCTACAGCTTCCTTGGAACGACTACAATGGGCTCTAAGGTTGCAGTTGCTTTCTCAAATATGGGTGAACACCGTGATATTCTCAAGGACATCACAGACGATATCGACATAAACTACGGTATAAAATCAACTCACGGTGGTGCTTATGCCCTTGATAATCCCGATATCTACGGTGACTACGTAATCCTCACGTCAGGGCTTACTCCCGAAACTGCACTCGAAACCGGTAAGCTTGCTAATGAATATTCAATCGAAACAATTGACGTTCACCAAAACGCTGTCAACACCTTCATTCAGGGTGACTTCAACTTCGTATGTGCAAGAAATGAGCAGGAAAAGGCAAATAAGACATTTATTACGGGTAAGGTATTCAAGGAAAGAATTACAGACGTCCTCAAAGAACAGAACGTGACCCTCTCACTGCACACCTTCTCCTCTCTTATTTCGCCAAGTTCTACAAGGCTTCTCTCTGACCCGGCAAATCTGAGAGACCTTTCGGTTGGTGAGCAGACGTGGACTCTCCGTGGCGACCTTTCTGAAAGAAGAACTAACATCAAGACTGTAGAAGATGCTTCAAAATTTCAATGCACTTCTGTAAATATCCCATACAGTGGAAGCGTATTTACAAAGTATATTATGATTGACGATGAAATCATTCTCGTTCAACAGGGCACTTCATCAGGCTTCCTCAACGTAAAGAGAGCACAGTGTGGTACAAAGCTTTCCAAGCACAAGGACGGTGCTATAATCTATCAGCTTCTCGGCTACTATAGCAACTTCCAGCCAAAACCCCTCTCACCTCTCTTCTACAAGGTTGCTCGCGAGATGGCAAAGGCATATAACGAAGCAGGCTTCTATATGATTTATCTTGACGCTCTTGAGTCATTCCACAGAGACCCATTCCTTGATGACCTCAAGCTTCACTACTACGCATACGCAGAGTTTGTAAGAGAGCTCATCAAATATTGCGACGTCGACCCGATGGTTGAAATGTCGTCGATGTCAACCTCTTTATGGGGCGCAAGAGCAAGAGCCGGCGCAATAGACACCTCCTTCCGTTCATATAAGAACTACAAGCTGATGCACTTTGAAAGAATTGAGCCATTCCTTAACAGCTACTACACAGCTACGTTTGGCTGGTACAACTTTGACCCGTCTGACGGCGAAAGATATCAGGAGACCATTAAACGTATTCTCCACAGAGATGATATGGATTTTATGGGCTCGCTTTCAATCGGTCACAACTTTGGTATCGTATGTCAGCCATTCTCAATCGCTAACTTTGAGAATAATAAGAAGCTTGCCGACAACTTTATGTACTACGGAACTTATACAAGACTCAGAGAAGCAGGCTACTTTGCTCCCGAGGTAAGAAATGAGCTGATTAACTCAGAATACGAGCACAGAGTATTTCAGCAAGAGGATGGCAGCTGGGCATTCAGACAGATGAAGTACTTTAAGAACAAGGTATTCAACACAAATGATACCACCTTCAATACAGCAAAGGCTGTTAACCCCTTCAATGCGCAGACACCCTTCATCAGAATTGAAAACAGATACACCGTTCCCGAGGGTGAGGGCACTCTCGTAATCGCATTTGACGAAACCAAGGAAGCTACCTCTTACCTTGGCAATAACAAGATTAACAAGATTGACCTCACTAACAAGAATGCATACAAAATCAGAGTATACGGAAACGGCTCTGAAACAGATGCTCTTCTTATTTCATTCCTCGCTAACGTTCCAACAAACGTTCTCTACGGTCTCAATCAGTACGACTACTTTATTCCGTTAAACTTTACGGGCTGGAAGGATATTATCCTTGTTGAAAACAACGTTGACGACTACGAGGGCTACGAATTCGGTATAACAAGTGATAACTACCGTCACGCAATTGATATGAGCTCGGTAATTAATGTCAGAGTAACAGCTTGTGGCAACTGCGCAGGCGTTAAGCTTGGCAATCTCTATGCGTACACACCTGCAGACTCTGCAGTCAAGAACCCTTCTGTGACAATCGGTGGTGAGACGATTACCTTCGAAACCGAGCTTCACGGTCCGGACTACGTTGAGTTCTACCCTGAAGAAAACAAGGCATATCTCAACTACTACACAGAAATTTTTGACGAAAACAACAACTGGAAAAAGACCGTATCGCACGTTAAGGAAATCAACTTCACAGGAAATATAACTGTTCCTGCAGGAGAGTTCAGCTACACATACAATGCAGAAGCCATGACAGATCTCACGCAAAGAGCGCAGGTTGTTATAGGTCTTTCCGGTAAGGTTCTTGCCAACCCTGACACTTGGGTTGCACCTAAAGTTGATATGCCTGAAGGAATATATGACGTCAGACTTTACTAAAATCCGGAAGGAAACGGTTAGAGCCGTTTCCTTCTTTTTTACCTTCTTTTGACTTTTGTTTCAATAGACGAAAATGCTCAATATAAATTATGCACAATTGACAAATATGTTTTTTTTAATCTTTTTTATATAAAAAACGATTGACTTTGTGAGTAATAATTTGTAAAATTATATTATAATACTATAACACCGAGGAAAATAGCTTATGAAAATTAATTACGCACTTCAAGAAACGTGTGATACGATATTTTTTGAGAATTCACACGTCAAAATCGTTATAAACAAATCAGGTGGCGAGGTTGTAAGTCTTTTCAACAAGGCTGACGGCAGCGAAGCACTCGAAAAGAGTGACCGACCTTGGTTTACCTATCTCACGGTCGCAAAGGACTATGCTCTCGACCTTGGAAAAATCGACCTGATTAACTACGATATAATCAAGCCCACGACCCTTGAGCTTGAGGGTGACGAGGTCAGTGTGACCTACGAAAATTCGCTCACACTAATTTTTGAAATAAGAGTAAAAAGAAACTATTTCTCAGTCACTCTCAAGAGTGAGCCACCCAAGACGGTCGACGGAATAATTCTGTGCAACCTTACCACGAACGCCGATTGGGATCTTGACAATCCCGATACGTTTGCTCTCTCGGCTGTGCCCATGACAACAACGGTCAACATTCATTACCGTCCCGGTGGCGAAGCAAAAAAGGCTTTTGGTGTAACGCATACCTATCTCGATGCCAAAATCAAAGGCTCGAAGCTTGGCGTTGCCTTCTCGAAAATAACCGACCACCGTCAGCACCTCAAGGATATAGTTGACGATATTGACCCCAAACGTGGTATCACCTCTACGCACGGTGGTCCTTATGCACTCGACTGCAAGGACCTTACCTACGATTACGTTATTGCAACAGCTAATCTCTCTCCGGAAAATGCCGTTGAAACTGCACAAATGATGAACAAGTACAGCGTTGAGCAATATGATATGCATCAGGGCAGAACCTTTAATCAGGGTGACTTCAACTTTGTATGTGCTAACAAACACGCAGACTTTAACAACGGGGTTTACTGCTCTGCAAAGGAATTCAAGAAAAATATCGCAGACAAGATGCGCGCTGAGGGTGTACAGCTATCTCTTCATACCTATGGCTCACTTGTATGCGCAGTCGGAAAGTTTTCCATGAATGACCCCTGGGTATTAAATCAGATTGTTACCTCCCCTGAAACGTGGTCACTGAGTTGTGACGTTGACGAGAGTGAAACCGACTTCTACACCGAAAACGATGCATCAGGAATAATTCTCACCGAATGTAAAAACTTCCCTTACGCTGATGTTCATACAAATTACCTTCTTATTGACAACGAAATTATAAGAGTGGAAAAATCTGACAAGCGAGGCTTTCTTAACGTAAGAAGAGGCGCTTGTGACACCAACGTAGCACCTCACTACAAGGGCGCTGAAATCAAACAGCTTTGTGGCTGGTACGGAATGTTTCAGCCCGTACCCCTCTCAAATTTGTTTTACGACGTTGCCAGAAGAACAGCTAAGGTATACAATGACGGTGGCTTTGAGATGCTCTATATCGACGCTCTCGAATCCTTCTTCCGTAAAGGGCTCTGCGACCTGAGACAAGGCTATTACATATATTCAGAATTCATTCGTGAGATCATTTCCAACTGCAAAGTGCCCCCTATAATCGAATACTCCTGCTTCTATCCGAATCTTTGGGCAGGACGTGGCAGAGGTGGTGCAATCGATTACGTATTCTCGGGATACAAAGCATACAAAAACTATCACCTTGCCAGACAAAGAGAGTTTCACAAGTGCTTTTATACTGCAACGGTTGGCTGGTTTGACTACTGCCCCGATATAAACGAAAAATACAAAGACACTATCCGACGCGCAATGCACAGAGACGACCTCGACCATATGGGCTCACAAGCACTGAAGGACAACTTCGGAACAGAATGTACCTCCTTCACCGTTGATTCCTTTGCAAGCAAAACGAGACTGAGACACAACTTTTACTATTACAGCGCGTACTCAAGGCTTCGAAAGGGCGACTACTTCTCACCCGAGGTCAAAAAACTAATCGAGCCGGACAAGGAGTATAAGCTTTTAAGAGTTGAGAACAACGAATGGGTACTGCGTGAGATGCACTACGACAAGCACAAAATTTTTGACATCAGCGAACCGAGCTTCGTTAATGCAAAAGCAGTAAACCCGTATCAAGCTCAAACGCCGTTTATAAGAATCGAGCAAAGGTACACAGCAAAGGCTGAAAACGTCACTCCCCTCTTTATCTTTGACGAGAATAAGCCTGTCAGAGAGATGCAGGGCGTTCACGAATTTGAGCCGACAAGCGTTGTAAACACAAGAGCCTTTAAGATAAAAATTCACGGTAACGGCTCTGAAAGCGATGCAGTTCTTCTCTCTCTTCGCGATAAGCTACCGAACCGTTGGCGACTTGATTTATTCGTGCCTGTAAACTTTGAGGGCTGGCGCGAAATTATTCTCATTGAGGCGAACAACGACGACTACGAGGGCTTTGATTTCCCAAGCTTCAATGACCCCTACGGCAACAGAACCTGCCTCGACCTTAACATAATCAATTCCGTCACCGTTTCACTGTGTGGCGAGTGTAAGGGTGTTATGCTTGGTGAATTTTCCACCTGCCAGATAACAGATGCACCCGTTGAAAAACCGTCCATTTCCATTGGCGATAAAAAAATCACCTTCAATGCCGAGCTTCACGGTGGTGACTATATTGAATATTATCCCAACGAAAACAAGGCCTACCTCAACTTCTACGGCAAGAGCCTTGACGGTAATTCTACCACCTTTACAGAGGTTGCAACTAACGGAGAAATGATTGTTACAAACGACGATGAAGCCAAGGAAGCTCACGTCAAAGAAATCGGATTTGAGGGTACAATTGAAGCTCCTGCAGGTAAATTTGACTACACCTACTCTGCCAAGGCATTGAGTGCACTCACAACGAGAGCGCAGGTTGTCTTTGGCTTTGGTGGAAAAATCCTGAAAAATCCTGACAGCTGGATTGCACCCAACGTTGATATGCCTGAAGACATTGAAAAACCAGCACTATATTAAAAAACTTTTTGGGGATACCTTTATAACAACGGTATCCTCTTTTTTTATGAATAGTTGATAGTTTCTTTATGAAAATAGAAAAAGATTTTATTTTCATAATTGTTTGTTTTTTATTACAAATGGGTTGACATTTACTTCAAAAAAAGGTAAAATATTTTTGTACAGCAGACACAATGCTTTTATATATTTGTATTAAAAGGGAGAATTTTGAATGAAACCTAACTATCTGCTTCAGGAAAACTCCACGTCGATTTTTTTTGAAAACAACTTCGTTAAGGTTGTAATCTCAAAATCGGGCGAAGTCGAGGCTTTGATTAACAAGATAACGGGCAAGGACGTATTCGAAAAAACCGAAACTCCTTGGTTTACATATCTTTGTAACAAAGAAGAAATTATAAGACCTGAGTCTGTCTCACTTGACGAAAATAAGCTCAACGTCAGCTATGCCAACGGCGTTAAGGCTATACTGTCAATTGATATCAAGGATTGCTATTTTACGATTACTCTCGAGAGCAATTTACCGGAGACAACCCGTGGTATTGCACTTTGTAACATCAAGACCAATGAATTCTGGGAGCTTGACAACCCCAATGCTTTCGGTCTATCCTGCGTACCAATGACAACTACCGTTGAAATATTCAATCTGCCCGGTGGCGCTGACAAGAAGGTGTTGGGTATCACCTACTCCTGCCTCGGAGTTGATATAAAGGGCTCAAAGCTGGGTGTCGTATTCTCAAGAATGACAGAGCATCGTGAGCATCTCAAGAAGCTGGTTGATGACATCGACCCCAAAAAGGGTCTTACCTCAAAACACGGTGGACCTTACGCTCTTGACTGCAAAGACCTTTTCCACGACTACGTTATTTTTGGTTACGGTCTTTCCCCCGATACCGTTGAAGAGAACATAAAGGTTGCTAAAAAATACGGTGTTGAGCAGCTTGATATGCATCAAGGTGGTGGCTCGTTTATTCAGGGCGACTTCAACTTTATCTGCCTTTCCTCGCTCAAGGAATATCAGGAGACACACGAATTCAAGACACCTGCAGAATTCAAGGAAAAGATTGCAGATAAGATGAGAGCAGAAGGGCTTCAGCTTGCTCTTCACACCTATTCTTCTCTTGTTCCTCAGTATGCCGACGTTATAGTTCCCGACCCCAAGTGGAACAAGCAATTTGTAACCAACCCTGTCACATGGCCTATTAACGAGGATATCGACGCTGTAACGACAGACATCTTTACCGAAAATGATGCTTCTGAAGTTAAAATCAATATTCTCAAGAGAGATATGCCGGCAGGAAACCTTGAATCGAGATTTTTATTGATTGATGACGAAATTATTTATTTTGAAAAAGGAGATAAGGACGGCTTCTTCAACGTAGAAAGAGGCGCACTTTCAACAAAGGCTGCTCCTCACAAGAAGGGCGCTGAATTGAAACAGCTCTACGGTTGGTACAATATGTTCCAGCCAATAGTTCTCTCCGAGCTTTTCTACGAGGTTGCAAGAAGAACAGCCAACGCGTATAACGAGGGTGGCTTTGAGATGATTTATCTTGACGGTCTCGAATCCTTTGTTCGTCGTGGTCTTTCCGACCCTGATTTAAGATACTACTACTATGCAGAATTCATTCGCGAGGTTGTTTCAAACTGTCACGATGACCCCATTATCGAATACTCCTCCTTCGTTCCCTCTCTTTGGGCGACACGTGGAAGAGGTGGCGCAGTTGACCACGTAACCTCTGGCTTCAAGGCATTCAAAAACAAGCACCTTGCAAGACAGAGAAAGTTCCACGATTGCTTCTACACTGCAACTGTAGGCTGGTTCAACTACGGACCCGATATGAACGAAAAATACAAGGACACTCTCAGGAGAACAATGCACAGAGATGACCTTGACCACATGGGCTCGCAGGCTCTTGCCAATGACTTCAGTACTGTTTATCAGCCATTCTCGGTAGCTGAAATGAACAGAAAAACACGAGCTCCTCGCAACTACTTATACTACGGTACTTATTCAATGCTCCGTAAGGGTGGATACTTCTCACCTGAGGCTAAACGTAAAATTCATCCCGATAAGGAATATAAAATTCTCAAAAATCCGGACGGCAAGTGGGTATTCCGTGAAATGCACTACAACAAGCACAAGGTGTTCGATATTACTGACCCGATTTACTCAAACGGCAAAGCTGAAAACCCGTTTGAAGCTCAGACCCCCTTCGTAAGAATTGAGAACAGATATTCCACCAGAGGCGAAAACAAGATTACAGTATTCCCCTTTGACGAAAGCAAGCCTGCAACAGATTTTCTTGGTGTACATCAAATTCCGTTGACCAACGTTGGCGACACAAGAGCTTTCAAAATCAAGGTTCACGGCAATGGCTCGCAAAGCGATGCAATCCTTGTATCCATTTCTTCCGACGTTTCAGAAAAATACCACATAGACTTTTTCGTGCCCGTTAACTTCGAGGGCTGGAGGGAAATCATTCTCGCCGAATGTAACAACGACGACTATGACGGATATGACTTTGGTCCTTCTGACAAGGTTAACAGAATGGAAGTTAAGCTTGACCGTATCGCAAAGGTAACACTTAAGGCTTGTGGCGAGTGTAAGGGTGTTAAGCTTGGTGAATTCTATACTTGCCAGATTATCGATAACCCTATTGTAAATCCATCGGTTACAATCAACGGCAAGACCCTCACCTTCAATGCAACTCTTCACAGTGGTGAATACGTTGAATACTTCCCCGAGTTCAATGAAGCATACCTCAACTATTACGGAAAGCTGCTTAACGAGACAGAGGAAACAAGTTCGAGCAAAAAGCTTACCGACGTTGACACTCACGGTACTGTTATCGAAATTGAAGAGGACTGTTCTCTTGACGCCCACGTTAAGAAGATTGACTTCGAGGGTATGGTCGAAATTCCTACCGGCGAATTCAATTTCTCTTACAATGCAGAAACTACAACCGATATGACTTCAAGAGCACAGGTTGTATTCGGATTTGGTGGCGAAACTATCTCAAATCCTGACAGCTGGACACCACCCGAAATCGATATACCGGAAGGTATTGAAAGAGTAGCAATCTTCTGATGAAGCATACCGGCTTATAACATTCATTGTACAATTATTAGAAATTCTATAAAAAAAGTGATATTTTACATAAATTTTGTTGAAAAAGAGTTCAATATATGTTAAAATAAACAAACCATAATAAAAAAGGAGATAACAAATGAAAAAATTACTGATCACAAGCTTTTTAATTTTACTCGTTACCTCTCTTCTCTCGATTGTCTCAATAGCAGCAATCGTTGAATTTGAAGATGACTACGTTACGGGTGACGAAATTGTACTTGCCAGCTTTCACGGCGTAAAGCCTTTCATAGCTGATAGCGCTAATCCCGAGCCTCTTGAGGATGCTTGCTATTGGCTTGGTGACATGAAGGACAAGTTCAATCTTCAATATGTCAGCTTTGTCGGCTCTATGTCGTCAAAGGCAAACTATCTTCACGCAGATTACGTTTCAAAGCAGGGACACACCCTTCAGGAGCTCTACGACGCGAACCTCTCCGACGAGGAATGGCAGGCAGACTTCCAGCTTCTCAAGGATACAGCTTCCATTCTTACAGATGCTACTATCCCTTACGGTGTTTCTATCGGTATTAACGACTATCCCGCAGACGGTATGACAAGACCTAACCTTCTTGCTCTTACCATCACTCCCTCAGATAGTGTTGGCGATGCAGACGTTGATATGATTGTTTACGATTCCAACAACTTTGCCGTTATAAAGAGAGTAGGCATGACAAGCTACATTATTTATCAGCTTGAGTTGTTCCCTCAAATTAAAACAATCGAATGGTTCAACACAATTCAGGCAGAGCACTCTGACAAGAGAGCTATAATTTACACCACCTCTTTCACAGACAAGGACGGTGCAATGTTTACTCAGCACGACTGGTCTGCCAATGGTGGTAAGCTTGCCTCTAACTACAGAAGCTTTAGTTCTACGTGCAAAACTAACATGCTTAACGCAGGTCAGCCTCACGACGGTACTGAGCTCTGGGACAATGCGTTCTCAATTCACGATAACATCCTTTGTATCGTTTCTGCTAACGCCAGCGTTAGTAATAATATTGTCGTTTCAAAATTCACCAACCCCAACGGCTACGAGGTTGTTTCGGTACTTGCTAACCTTGACGGAGGCTACGGCTCATCAGGTAAAGCTTATCCTGTACTCATCAAGCTTTCCGAGGACAACAAGACACTTGATATCCGTTACGCAGTTCCCTACTACAACAAGCTTGGTGGTTACGTAAAGGAAAGCCAGCAGGTCGTTACAGTAAATAAGGTATTAGACCTTCCCGACCCCGACCCTGTTACACTTCTTCCTAAGGTGGAATTACAGTCAAACGGTAATAACGTTGCCTACATCAACGGTTATGAAGGCAATCTCTTCAAGCCTAACAACAATATGTCAAAGGCTGAGGCTTGTACAATTTTTGCAAGACTTCTCACCGAGACTCAGAACATTCCCGACGGTTATACAACTCGCTTTACAGACGTAAAAGAGGGCGACTGGTACTACAATGCTATTGCCTACCTTGACCAGACGGGTTACTTCTACACAACCGAGGGTGACAAGTATAACCCCAATGCAAAGATTACCAGAGCCGAGTTCGTTGAGCTTGCTTACTTTGCTTCAAACATTAAGGCTGAAAACAACATCAGCTTTACAGACGTAACCGAAGACAATAAGTACTACGATGCCATTATGGCTGCAGCTGCTTCGGGACTCGTAAACGGCTATGGTGACAATACCTTCAAGCCCGACGCTACCATCACAAGAGCTGAAGTTGTAACGGTAATCAACCGTCTCCTCTCCCTCATTGCAAATGAGAGAACAGTAACAACCAAAGGTCTTGACAAGGTATTCAACGATATTTCGGGACATTGGGCTGAATATAACATTCTTCTTGCATCAAACGACAACGTTCCGACTGTAAGTGCATCAACTCTCAATCCCAACGCTCTTTCTTCCAACAGCAAATCGATTATAATTGAAAATGACCACGTTAAGATTTCCATTGCCAAAAAGGGTGGTAATGTCACTGAGATCATCAACAAGGCTACAGGCGAAAACGTTGTTGCAAAGAGCACAACTCCATACTTCACCTACGCGACAGAGTCGACAGGATCTGCTGTTGCGCCCAATACTCTTGAAATTGTTGATGGCAGACTCAAGGTAACCTACAAGAACAAGCTTGTAGCTCACTTCATTGTTGACGTTAAACCAAACTACTTCACAATCACTCTCGACACTAACCTTCCCTCTTCGGTTGCAGGCATCGTTATGTGTCAGCTCAACGTCAACTCTGATTGGGAGCTTGATAACCCCAATGCATTCGGTATATCGGCTGTCCCAATGACTACCACCGTTGATATCGGATACAACCCCGGTGGCGCGTCGAAGATTGCAAAGGCTATGACCTACTCCTTCCTTGACACCTATACAATCTGCTCTAAGGTTGGTGTTGCATTCTCAAGAATGACAGAGCACCGTGACCATCTCAAGGAAATCACAGACGAAATCGACCGTAGATACGGTGTTGCATCAAAGCATGGCGGCGCTTACGGTCTTGACAATCCCGACATTTATAATGACTACGTAATTCTTTCATCAGGTCTTACTCCCCAAACTGCTCTTGAAACTGCAGAGCTTTGTGAAAAATACTCGGTTGAAGAAGTAAACATTCACCAGGGTGGTTCAACCTTTATTCAGGGTGACTTCAACTTCGTGTGTGCAAGAACCGAAACGGAGAAGAAGACAGGCAAGTTCATTGACGCTGCTACCTTCAAGGAAAGAATCGGTGACGTTCTTCTCGAGCACGGTGTAATGCCTAAGATGCACACCTACTCCTCACTCGTATTTGCAGGTGCGAACTCCCTTCTCTCCGTTCCTCAGTATCAGCAGGACATCGCCAAAGCACCGGAAACGTGGACTGTTCGTGGTAAGCTATCAAAGGCAAGAACCAACATCAAGACCTACGAGGACGCTTCCAACTTCAAGCACAGTGGCGTTAACATTCCGTACAGTGGTGACCCTCGTACAAAGTTCATTCTCATAGACGAGGAAATCATTCTCGTTCAACAGGGTACGTCATCTGGCTTCCTCAACGTTACGCGTGGAATGTATGGTACTACAAAAGCAGACCATGCAGACGGAGCCAAGATTTATCAGCTTCTCGGCTGGTACAATGGCTTCCAGCCCAAGCCCCTTTCAAGCCTCTTCTACAAGGTTGCTGAGCTTACTGCTAAGTCGCTCAACGAGGGTGGAATGAATGCATTGTACCTCGACGGCTTTGAATCCTTTGCTCGTGCAGCGTTTATGGATACCAAGGAATCATACTATGCATACACAGAATTCCTTCGTACTATTCTTCTCAACTGTGAATCAGACCCTCTTATTGAAATGTCAACCTATCAGCCTTCCTTCTGGGCTGCTCGTGCAAGAGGTGGTGCTATTGACCACCCAAGAAGAGCTTATAAGAAGAATATGAAGATTCACCTTACAAACCAGAGCAAATATCACAATTATTTCTATACTGCAACTGCAGGTTGGTTCAACTACTGTCCTGACAAAGACGATCAGTTTAAGGATACAGGTATCAGAACTCTTCACAGAGACGATATGGAGTTCTTCGGCTCACTTTGTATCGCTTACAACTTCGGTACAGTATGTCAGCCCTTCTCTATTGCAGCCTTTGAAGAAAAGACAAAGCTTGCCGACAACTTCTACTACTACGGACTCTATACAAAGCTTCGTGAAAGCAACTACTTCTCACCCGAAGTAAAGCAAGCTATTATCGACGGTGAGTATGAGTACAAGCTCTTCAAGCAAGAGGACGGCAGCTGGGCATTCAAGGAAATGCAATACTTCAAGCACAAGATTTACGATGCTGCAGAGCCCAAATTCATTACCGGTAGTGGCGAGAACCCATTTAATGCTCAGACTCCATTCATTAGAATTGAGCAGAGATACTCTACAAAGGGTGAAGAAAATGATGCAGTGCTTGTATACGACTTTGATGAAAACAAGGCAATCAGTGAGCTCAATGGCAAGTATAAGATTAATCCCACTGTTGATGCAAGTGGTAAAATCACCTTCAAGGTAAGAGTATACGGCAACGGTACTACTACCGACGCACTCCTTATTTCTCTGGGTGGTGTTGATAAATCAGACCACTCAGGTAGATACGACTACTTCATTCCGTTGAACTTTACCGGCTGGAAGGAAATTATAATTGCCGAGGCTAACAATGAGGATTTTGACGGATATACCTTCCCTGGTATTACTATAGGTGGAACGGCATATAACGTTTCGTACAGACCTAAGGTTGACTATGCAAAGCTTGATGAAATCTGGGTATCGTACGCAGGTACCTGTGCAGGCGCTAAGCTTGACACAATAAAGGCCTATACTCCCGTTGATACTCCCGTTAAGAATCCATCCGTCACAATCGGTGGTGAGACGATTACCTTCAACACCGAGCTTCACTCCTCCGAATACATCGAGTACTATCCCGAATTCGGTAAGGCGTACCTCAACAGCTATACTCAGATTTACAACGAGGACGGTAGCTGGAAGGACGATGAAGCGCATACTCAGGAAATCAGCTTTACAGGTAACGTAACTGTTCCTAAGGGCAAGTTCAACTACACTTACAATGCTGAAGCTTTGACTGATGCACCTGTCAGAGCGCAGGTAGTTATCGGTCTTTCGGGCGCAGTACTTGAAAACCCTGCAGACTGGGTTGAACCCGAGGTTGATATACCTGAAAACATCGAAAAGCCCGCACTTTATTAAAAACTTTTTTTGGGGATACCTTTAACAAGGGTGTCCCCTTTTTCTTACTTATTATCGATTATTATTTCGATTGAATTATACCTTTGTAACTAATCGGCATAAATATCCTTTTTTTTTATTTAATTTTAGCTGTTTTTTAAGTAAAATGGGTTGACTTTTGGAGTTTTTACCTGTACAATAGTTTTGTATCAAAGATACAATATTATTATGAAAAATGGAGAAGAAATTACAATGAAGCTCAATTATGTACTTCAGGAAAATTCCACGTCAGTTTTCTTTGAAAATGACTACGTTAAGGTGGTAATCTCAAAATCAGGTGAAGCCGAAGCACTCATCAACAAGATGACAGGTGCAGACGTGTTGGAAAAAACCGAAAAACCTTGGTTTACCTTCCTTACAATCGGTGAAGAAATCATCAAGCCTATTGCTCTTGCAGCCGACGCTAACAATTTGAAATTTACCTACGAAAACGGAATTGAGGCTATATTCTCGGTTGAGGTAAAGGAGGCATATTTCTCAATCACACTCGAAAGCGATATGCCCAAGACCATCGACGGTATCGTGCTTTGCAACCTTACAACAAACGCCGAATGGGAGCTTGACAACCCCGACGCATTCGGTCTCTCCTGCGTTCCTATGACCACCACCGTTGAAATCTTCAATGCACCTGGTGGAGCAGAGAAAAAAGCACTTGGTAAAACATATACTTATCTTGATGCTGATATCAAGGGCTCTAAGATAGGCGTTGCCTTCTCCAGAATGACAGAACACCGTGACCACCTAAAGAAACTCGTTGACGACATTGACCCAAAGCGTGGTATTACCTCTACCCACGGTGGACCTTACGCGCTTGATTGCAAGGACCATTTCCACGACTACGTAATTTTCTCCTCGGGTCTCACCCCCGAAACTGTTGATGCAAATATAGAAATCGCCAAGAAGTACTCGGTAGAACAGCTCGATATGCATCATGGTGGCTGTAGCTTTATTCAGGCAGATTTCAACTTCCTTTGTCTTTCCTCTTATGAGGAATACTTTGAAACACACAAGTTCAACACAGCAAAGGAATTCAAGGAGAAAATCGCTGATAAGCTTACAGCAAACGGTATTCAGCTCTCTCTCCATACTTATTCATCACTCGTTCCAAGCTATGCCGACATTATTTTGACCAACCCCAAATGGCAAAAACAACTTGTAACGGGTAAAATTTCCTGGAATCTTCGCGATGATATTGATGCTGAAACAACCGACCTCTTTACCGAAAGTGATGCTTCGAACGTTCCAATGCACAAGCTCAAATTAGAAATGCCATCGGGTAATATCCATTCAAGATACATGCTCATTGACGAGGAAATCATTCTGATTGAGGACGGCTCAAAGGACGGCTTTATGAACGTTAAGCGAGGCGCTCTTTCGACCAAGGCTCAACCACACAAAAAGGGCGCAGAAATCAAGCAGCTTTGTGGATGGTACACTATGTTCCAGCCCGTATGCCTTTCAGAGCTTTTCTATCACGTAGCTCAGAATACAGCTAAGGCATACAACGAGGGTGGCTTTGAGATGATTTATCTCGACGGTCTTGAATCGTTTGCACGTGAAGGTCTTTCTGACCTCAGACAAAAATTTTATATCTATGCAGAATTCATTCGTGAAATCATTGCCAACTGTATAAAGAAGCCCGTCATCGAATACTCATCCTTCTTACCTTCTCTATGGGCAGCGCGTGGAAGAGGTGGTGCGATTGACCACGTAACCTCAGGCTTCAAGGCGTTCAAAAATATGCATCTTGAAAGACAGAGAAAATTCCACAACTGCTTCTATACTGCAACGGTTGGTTGGTTTAACTACGCTCCCGATATGAACGAGAAGTACAAGGATGCTATCAAGAGAACCATGCACAGAGACGACCTCGACCACATGGGCTCTCAGGCTCTTGCTCACGACTTTGGCACAGTTTATCAGCCATTCTCGGTTAAGGAGCTCAACAGAAAGACAAGAGCTCCCCGTAACTATATGTACTACAATACCTACACCTATCTCAGAAAGGGTGGCTACTTCTCACCCGAAGCCAAGAAGCAAATCCGTCCTGACAAGGAATACAAGGTACACAAGCAGAATGACGGTAAATGGGTATTCCGTGAGATGCACTACAACAAGCACAAGGTGTTTGATATCACAGACCCGATT
>JAZNRH010000105.1:0-2037 GCA_045590615.1 Eubacteriales bacterium | reverse complement strand
TGCACGAGTCTTGAGAGTGTAATCTTTGAAGAAGGAAGCAAGTGTACAAGCATAGACTCTCAGGCGTTCTATGGATGCACGAGACTCACGGGCATCACTGTTCCCTCGAGTGTAACAAGCATAGGCTCTCAGGCGTCCTATAATTGCACGAGTCTTGAGAGCATCACCATTCCCGATGGTGTGACAAGTATAGGCTCTTCTGCGTTCTATGGATGCACGAGTCTCACGAGCATCACCATCCCCTCAAGTGTAACGAGCATAGGCTCTTCTGCGTTCAGGTCTTGCGAGAGCCTTGAAGAAATAACACTGCCTTTTGTAGGTGCCACTAAAGCCGGAAGATCAAACACTCATTTCGGATATATATTTGGCGCATCATCTTATTCATCCAATGACGATTACGTTCCTGCAAGTTTGAAAAAAGTAATAATAGCAGGGGGTACAAGCATAGGTTCTGGTGCGTTCTATAGATGCACGAGTCTTACGAGCATCACCATCCCCTCGAGTGTAACGAGCATAGGCTCTGATGCGTTCGAAAAATGTACGAGTCTTACGAGCATCACCATTCCTGGGGGTGTAACGAGCATAGGCTCTGATGCGTTCTTAGCTTGCACGAGTCTTGAGAGCATCACCATCCCCTCGGGTGTAACAAGCATAGGCTCTTATGCGTTCTCTGGTTGCACAAATCTCACAATTTACGGCTATTCCGGAAGCTATGCCGAGACTTACGCAAATGATAATAATATTCCTTTCGTAGCAGTTGAGATTGTTGCATCGGGCACCTGTGGAGCAAATGGTGACAATTTGACATGGACTCTTGATGAAGACGGACTCCTCACAATATCCGGCGAAGGTGCAATGATAAATTGGTCATCTGATTCATCTGTACCATGGTATTCAAATCGTTCGTCTGTAAAAACCGTTGTGATTGGCAATGGCGTGACGAGCATAGGCTCTCGTGCGTTCCGTTATTGCGAAAGCCTCACGAGTATCACCATTCCATCAAGTGTAACAAGCATAGGCGATGAGGCGTTCTGTAAGTGCACGAGCCTCACAAGCATTACCATTCCCTCAAGCGTGACAAGCATAGGTGAGTATGCATTCTATATATGTACGAGCCTCACGAGCATCACTATTCCCTCGAGTGTAACAAGCATCAGCTCTTATGCGTTCGAAAATTGCACGAGTCTTGAGAGTGTAACCTTTGAAGAAGGAAGCAAGTGTACAAGCATAGGCTCTCAGGCGTTCTATAATTGCACGAGTCTTGAGAGCATCACCATCCCCGACAGCGTAACAAGTATAGGCTCTTCTGCGTTTCGTGATTGCACAAGCCTTACAAGCATCACCATTCCCTCGAGTGTAACGAGCATAGGCTCTTCTGCGTTCCAGTATTGCACGAATCTCACGAGCATCACCATTCCCTCGAGCGTAACAAGCATACGCGATTATGCGTTCCTTTATTGCACAAGCCTCACGAGCATCACCATTCCCTCGAGCGTAACAAGCATACTCGATTATGCGTTCCAGTATTGCACAAGCCTCACGAGCATCACCATTCCCTCAAGTGTAACGAGCATAGGCTATGATGCGTTCGAAAATTGCACAAATCTTACAATCTACGGCTATGCAGGCAGCGCTGCCGAGACTTATGCAAATGATAACGGTATTCAATTTGTAAAAATTGTAAAAATAATTGCATCAGGCACATGTGGAGCAAACGGAGACAATTTGACTTGGACTCTCAACGAAGACGGAGTCCTCACAATATCCGGCGAAGGTGCTATGACAGATTGGTCATCTTATTCGTCAGTGCCGTGGTATTCAAATCGTTCATCTGTAAAGACCGTTGTGATTGGCAAAGGCATAACAAGCATAGGCACTTATGCGTTCTGGTATTGCGAGAGCCTTGCAGAAATAGAAGTGGATGAAAATAATACAGAATATTGTGACGTTGATGGAGTATTATTTGACAAGGACAAAACAACCCTTATTCAATATCCAGCAAAAAGCACAATAACGTCTTATACCATCCCCTCAAAT
>JAZNRH010000104.1:0-8252 GCA_045590615.1 Eubacteriales bacterium | reverse complement strand
GCTTACAGTTCCCAACGAATTCCTTGGTGGAAAATCAATTGCCGAGACTCTTCTTACACCTACAAGAATTTACGTTAAGTCTATTCTTGCTCTTCTTGAAAAGGTTACTGTCAAGGGCATCTCGCATATTACGGGTGGTGGCTTTTATGAGAACATTCCCCGTTCAATCCCCGACGGGCTTTGTGCAGAAATCAACAAGAATGACGTTCGTGTGCTTCCTATTTTCGAGCTTATTGCAAAGACGGGTAACATACCCGAGCGCGATATGTATAACACGTTTAATATGGGCGTTGGTATGAGCGTTGTAGTGCCCGAGGGCGAGGTTGATACTGCCCTTGAAATACTCAAGGCTAATGGCGAGGATGCTTACGTAATCGGTAAGATTATCAAGGACGCCGACGAAAAAATCAAGCTTAAATAAGGGTGCGATATGAAAAAGACGAGAATAGCAGTATTTGTTTCGGGTGGAGGAACTAATCTGCAGGCGCTTATTGATGCCGAGGCAAGAGGCGAAATCCCAAGCGGCGAGATTGCGCTGGTGCTTTCAAATTCGGCTTCTGCTTATGCTCTTGAAAGGGCAAAGAATTCGGGCATTCGTTCCGAGGTCGTTTTGAAAAAGGAGCTTGGAAGTCAGGAAGCGTTTGAAAACAAGGTTGTTGAAATCCTTGAAAGAGAGAATATTGAGCTGATAGTTTTGGCAGGCTTTATGTCAATTCTTACAAAGAGCTTTACCGACAGATATCCCGAAAGAATAATAAATATACATCCCTCTCTTATCCCTTCGTTTTGTGGAAAGGGATATTGGGGACTCCACGTACACGAGGCAGCTCTGGAAAAGGGTGTCAAGGTGACGGGTGCGACTGTTCATTTCGTTAACGAAATTCCCGACGGTGGTAAAATTATATTGCAAAAGGCAGTAGAGGTGCTTGACGGTGACACCCCCGAAATTTTGCAAAAAAGAGTTATGGAAGAGGCAGAGTGGAAAATCTTGCCTCGTGCAACCGAAATGGTTTCCAAAAAGATACTTGAAAAAAATTAAGGAGATATAAAATGGCTTTGTACGATTTGAAAACATTACTCAGCGAAAACTCATATCCCGGCAGAGGAATTGTTGTCGGTAAGAGCCTCGATGGAAAGAAGGCTCTCATAGCTTATTTCATTATGGGCAGAAGTGAGAACAGCCGTAACAGAATTTTTGAGCGTTTTGACGGTGGTATGCGTACCAAGGCATTTGACGAGTCAAAGCTTGTTGACCCAAGTCTTATTATCTATAATCCATATCTTGCCCTGCCTTGCGCTGATATCGTTACCAACGGCGACCAGACCGACACGGTATACAACTACATAAAGCAGCATGGTGAGGACGGCTTCTCGTTTGAGAAAGCGCTCCACACAAGAGAGTTTGAGCCCGATGCTCCTAACTTTACTCCAAGAATTTCTGCAATGCTCTATTACGGTGAGAATTGCTTTAATTACAAGATGTCGATACTCAAAAGTGCAAACGGAGACGGAAGCGTATGTAATCGCTTTTTCTACTCCTACACACCCAGAAACGGAATCGGACATTTTATTCATACCTACAAATGTGACGGAAATCCTATTCCTTCCTTCTACGGAGAGCCCGAGGAGGTTTCACTCCCCAACAGTGCAGGCGAGCTTGCCGAAATCGTATGGGGCAACCTCAATGAGGATAACAAGGTTTCTCTCTTTGTACGTGAGGTAGACCTTGCTACAGGAAAATCGAACGAATTTATCTATAACAAGAATAATTAGGAGGACAAAATGAAGGAATTTGAATTGAAATATGGCTGTAATCCTAATCAAAAGCCATCTAAGATATATATGAGAGAGGGAGACGAGCTTCCCATAGAAATACTCAACGGCAAGCCCGGTTACATAAATTTCCTTGACGCCTTCAATTCTTGGCAGCTTGTAAAGGAAATCAAAGAAGCAACGGGAATGGTTGCTGCAACCTCCTTTAAGCACGTAAGTCCTACGTCTGCTGCAGTCGGAAAGAAGCTTCCCGATTCCTTGAAAAAGGCTTGCTTCGTAGATGATATAGAAGGTCTTGATGAGTCGCCCCTTGCTTGCGCATACGCAAGAGCAAGAGGGACTGACAGACAGTCCTCCTTTGGAGATTGGATTGCACTTTCCGATAAATGTGACGTTACAACAGCCAAGATTATTCAGCGTGAGGTATCCGACGGAATTATTGCTCCCGACTACGACGACGAGGCTCTTGAAATCCTCAAGTCCAAGAAAAAGGGTGGCTATAATATCGTTAAGATTAATCCCGAGTACAAGCCCTATCCGATTGAGCACAAGGAAGTGTTCGGCATAACCTTTGAGCAGGGAAGAAACGAGTTCAAAATCAACAGAGAGCTCCTTTCAAACATCGTTACTGCAAACAAGGAGCTTCCCGAGGACAAGGCTATAGATTTGATTATTGCGCTTATTACGCTTAAATATACTCAGTCTAATTCCGTTTCGTACGCATACGACGGACAGTGTATAGGAGTGGGTGCAGGACAGCAGTCAAGAATTCTCTGTACCCGTCTTGCAGGCTCTAAGGCTGATTTGTGGCATCTTCGTCAGCATCCCAAGACTCTTGCGCTTCCTTTCCTTGACAGCGTGAAGCGTCCCGAAAGAGACAACTGCATTGATATTTATCTTTCCGATGAGCCCGAAGAGGTGCTTGCCGACGGCGTGTGGGAGAATTTCTTCTCTGTAAAGCCCGAGCCCTTGACAAAGGCAGAAAAGAGAGAGTATCTTGATTCGATTACGGGAGTCAGCCTTGCTTCAGACGCATTTTTCCCGTTTGGTGATAACATTGAGAGAGCTAAGAGAAGTGGTGTCAGCTACGTTGCCGAGCCGGGTGGCTCTGTTCGTGACGATCAGGTAATAGAGACCTGTGACAAGTTTGGTATGACTATGGCGTTCACCGGCATGAGACTTTTCCATCATTAATGAAACGGAGTAACTAAATGAAGATACTTGTAGTAGGAGCAGGTGGCAGAGAACATGCCATAATAAAAAAGCTTCTTGAAAATAAAAACGTAGAGCATATATGGGCGCTTCCCGGAAACGGAGGAATAGCCAAGGATGCCGAGTGCGTAAATATCGGGGCAAAGGATATTGATGCAATTGTTGAGTTTGCAAAATTAAACAAGCCAGATTTTGCAGTCGTTGCTCCCGATGACCCTCTTGTGCTTGGAGCAGTAGACAGACTTGAGGAGCTTGGTATAGCTTGCTTTGGTCCGAGAGCAAATGCTGCCGAAATCGAGGGAAGTAAGATTTTCTCAAAAAATCTTATGAAAAAATATGGAATACCCACTGCAGAATACGAGACTTTTGACAACGTTGACAAGGCCCTTGAATATCTTAAAACCAAAGAAATGCCCATTGTAATCAAGGCAGACGGACTTGCTCTCGGCAAGGGTGTTATTATTGCTGAGACTCTTGAGGACGCAGAGCGTGCAGTCGTTATGATGATGAGCGAGGGCGCATTTGGAAAGAGTGGAAGCAGGGTAGTAATTGAGGAATTTCTGACGGGCCCTGAGGTGTCGGTGCTTTCCTTTACCGACGGCAAGGTGGTTGTGCCCATGGTTTCTTCAATGGACCACAAGAGAGCACTCGACGGCGACAAGGGACTCAATACAGGTGGAATGGGCACAATTGCTCCCAATCCCTATTATACCGACGACATTGCCAATGAGTGTATGGAAAAAATCTTCCTTCCTACCATCAATGCAATGAACGCCGAGGGTAGAACCTTCAAGGGTTGCTTATATTTCGGACTTATGCTCACTCCTAAAGGACCTAAGGTGATAGAATATAACTGCCGTTTCGGTGACCCTGAAACACAGGTTGTTCTTCCTTTGATGGAGAGTGATTTGCTTGAGGTTATGCAGGCAGTCAGCGAAGAGCGACTTGCTGATATGGAAGTTAAGTTTTCAAAGGGCGCTGCTTGTTGCGTGGTACACGCTTCAAAGGGCTATCCCGAAAAATATGATTCGGGCTTTGAAATCACAGAGGACGACTTGGGTGATGCCTTTGTTTACTATGCAGGCGCAAAGGTTGCAGACGGTAAGATAGTTACCTCAGGTGGAAGAGTGCTTGGCGTTGTAGCCAAGGGAGAAAAGCTTGAGGATGCTGTTGCCAACGCTTATGAGGCAAGCAAAAAGGTGCATTTTGACAATGATTTTTACCGTAAAGATATTGGTCAAAGAGCATTACAGGCGTTAAAGAAATAAACTCCAAGGAGAATAAATAATGGTTGAGCGTATATATGTAGAAAAAAAGAAGAGCGAAGCGCATGAAGCAAAAGCTTTACTTCGTGATTTGCAGAGCTTTGTAGGACTGAAAGAGATTAAAGGGGTGCGAGTAGTAAATCGCTACGACGTATCCGGTATAACCAAGGAGCTTTTTGAAAGCTCGATTAATACAGTTTTCTCAGAGCCACAGCTTGACGACACCTACTCGGAGCTTTCTCTTGACGGTGGCGTTGCCTTTGGCGTGGAGTATCTTCCGGGTCAATTTGACCAGCGAGCAGATTCGGCAGCTCAGTGTATACAGATTATATCAAAGGGCGATAGACCGATTGTTCGTACAGCAAAGATTTATATTTTATCGGGTAATATTACCGATGAGGTTCTTGCAAGAGTAAAGAAGTACGTAATCAATCCCGTTGAATGCCGTGAGGCAAGTCTTGACAGGGTTGACTCCCTTGACAACGTTTCCGACGAGCCTGCCGACGTTGAGGTGCTCGACGGATTTTGCGAGCTTGATACAGAGGGACTTCACGATTTCCTCGTAGGTCACGGACTCGCAATGGACGATGCCGATATTCGTTTCCTTCGTCAGTATTTCAGAGACGAGGGCAGAGACCCGACTATTACTGAAATCAGAATGATTGATACCTATTGGTCGGACCACTGCAGACACACAACCTTCCTGACCAATATTGACAGCGCAGAATTTGAAGATAAGAATATAGAAGAAACCTACAAGGCGTATATCAAGACCCGTGAGGATTTAGGTACAAAGAAGCCGATTTGTCTTATGGACCTTGCAACCATTGCAGGCAAGGCTCTTTCAAAGGCAGGCAAGCTTGATAAGATGGACAGGTCTGACGAGATTAACGCTTGTACGGTTAAGATAAAGGTTACGGTTGATGGAGAAGAGCAGGATTGGTTGCTTCTTTTCAAGAACGAAACCCACAACCACCCGACAGAAATTGAGCCCTTTGGTGGCGCAGCGACCTGTATAGGTGGTGCTATCCGTGACCCTCTTTCAGGACGTTCGTACGTATACGCCGCAATGCGTATTACGGGCGCTTCCGATCCGACGGGCGCAGTTGAAGATACCCTTGCAGGTAAGCTTCCTCAGAGAAAGCTTGTAACTACTGCAGCACAGGGCTATTCTTCGTACGGAAATCAGATTGGTCTTGCTACTTGTCAGGTAGATGAGCTCTATCACGAGGGCTACGTTGCAAAGCATATGGAAATCGGTGCAGTTCTCGGCGCAGCTCCTCAGAAGAACGTGCGCCGTGAATGTCCTGCTCCCGACGACGTTGTTATTTTGCTGGGTGGCAGAACGGGTAGAGACGGTATCGGTGGAGCGACGGGCTCATCGAAATCACATACAGAATCGTCGCTTGGCTCTTGTGGTGCAGAGGTACAAAAGGGCAACGCTCCCGAAGAGCGTAAGCTCCAGAGACTCTTCAGAAACGAGACTGCTTCAAGTTTAATTAAGAGATGTAACGACTTTGGTGCAGGTGGTGTATCGGTCGCTATCGGCGAGCTTGCAGACGGACTTAAAATTGATCTTGATAAGGTTACCAAGAAGTATGAGGGTCTCGACGGTACAGAGCTTGCAATATCAGAGTCTCAGGAGCGTATGGCAGTAGTTGTAGCTCCCGAGGACGCAGAGCTCTTTATGGAGCTTGCCGGCAAGGAAAACCTTGAAGCAACGGTAGTTGCCAAGGTTACCGAAGAGCCGAGGCTCATTATGACCTGGCGTGGAAAGAAGATAGTAGACGTCTCACGTGAGTTCCTCAATTCAAACGGTGCATCAAAGCACATAGACGTTAAGGTGTCAAAGCCATCTCTTCACGTTAAGCCTACATACGACAGCTTTGTTCAGGGAATGAAGGAAACTGCAAGCGACCTTCTCGTTTGCTCAAGAAGAGGTCTTGTTGAGAGATTTGACTCAACGATTGGTGCAACTACTGTTATGATGCCCTTTGGTGGCAAGGAACAGCTTACACCTTCTCAGGCAATGGTAAATAAAATCCCCGTTGAAATTGGCAAGACCGACGACGTTTCTTTCTTGTCTTGGGGATATAACCCATACATCAGCGAAAAGAGCCCGTATCACGGTGCATATCTTGCAGTTATAGAGTCACTTGCAAAGCTGGTTGCAACAGGTGGCGATATAACCGATGATACCTATTTCACATATCAGGAATATTTTGAAAAGCCACTTCGCGACCCTGCACGTTGGGGCAAGCCGATGGCTGCTTTGCTCGGTGCGTTCAAGGCTCAGATGGATTTTGAAATCGCATCAATCGGTGGCAAGGACTCTATGAGTGGTTCGTTTGAGAAGATTGACGTACCCCCGACACTTGTGTCCTTTGCTGTAACTGTTGGTAAGACCGACGACGTTATTACTTCGGAATTCAAGGCAGGTGGTCATAAGGCTGTTATAGTTGCTCCCACCTACGACGATGCTCTTCTTCCTAATCCCGACTCGTTGAAGAAGGTGTTTAACAAGGTAACTAAGCTCATTCGTGAGAAAAAAGCTGTTGCAGTCAGAACTCTTGGATACGGTGGTATTGCCGAAGCAGTATTGAAGATGACTCTTGGAAACTCGGTTGGATTTAAGTTTGCCGAGGGCATTGACCTTGCAAAGCTCTTTGAGTACAAGTATGGAGCATTTATAGTTGAGCTTGCCGACGGAGTTGACACTAAGGACGAAATTGTACTTGGTGAAACAACCGAGGAAAAGGCAGTTGCCTTTGGCAACGAGAAGCTGACTATTGCAGAGCTTCTTGAGGCGTACAACTCAAAGCTTGAAAAGGTATATCCCACTCAGGCTGCGCATGCAGATATAAAGCCCGAGGTATTCAGCTATAAAGCGCCTGCAACGTATAAGGCAAAGAATTCTTCTCCAAAGCCTCGTGTACTTATTCCCGTATTCCCGGGCACTAATTGTGAATACGACAGTGCGAGAGCGATGAGAGAGGCAGGTGCTGAGCCTGAGATTTTCGTAATCAATAATCTCACCTCTCAGGGAATTTCCGAGTCTATTCAAAAATTTGCAGTTTCTGCCTCGAAGTCACAGATTATCTTTATCCCCGGTGGCTTTTCGGGAGGCGACGAGCCCGACGGTTCGGGTAAGTTCATTACTGCCTTCTTCAGAAATTCGGAAATCAGCGACGAGGTTAAGAGCCTTCTTGAGCTTCGTGATGGTTTGATGTGTGGTATATGCAATGGTTTTCAGGCATTAATCAAGCTTGGTCTTGTTCCGTTTGGTCAGATTCTTGAGCCCTCTCCATCGCTTCCCACTCTGGCAGGAAATATTATTTCCCGTCACCAGTCAAGAATAGTGAGAGTGAGAGTCGCTTCAAATAAGTCCCCATGGCTTTCGGGGGTTGAGGTCGGAGACGTTTACAACGTGCCGATTTCACACGGTGAGGGTAGATTCCTTGCTTCAGAGGAGTTGATTAAAACGCTTGCTGCCAACGGACAGATTGCAACTCAGTATTGTGATGCAAACGGTCAGCCCACTATGGATATTGACTTCAATCCTAACGGCTCGGCTCAGGCAATTGAAGGAATTCTTTCACCCGACGGACGTGTTATCGGTAAGATGGGACATGCAGAGCGTATCGGCGACGGACTTTATAAGAACGTTCCCGGTAATTACGATATGAAGCTCTTTGAGTCTGCAGTTAAGTATTATAAATAAATTTGATCTACCTTATAAAAAAGGGGCTGTAAAAAAACTGATATAGTTTTTTTACAGCCCTGTGCGTTCGGAGATAGCCAAAGGGAATCGAACTATTATCGCAGAGAAAAGCCCTTTTCGGTCTAAATTTTCCCTTGTCGCTTGGAATACGTGTAGTATTCCTGCACTTCGCTGAAAAATTTATCCTCGAAAATTATCTTTCCTCGGTTCGAGGGAAGTTTCAAGAGGTAATTTTTGTTCATATCAAGGCATCTTTTCCGAAGTAATACTTTATGTATTAC
>JAZNRH010000103.1:0-48030 GCA_045590615.1 Eubacteriales bacterium | reverse complement strand
TAGGCGAGATTCGCCAGCGACGGCTCGTCGCTTTTTTATTATATAGGAAATTGCATCGCAATTTGCATATAACAAATAAAGTCTACCTATTAAAATCGTGAGCGTCAGCGAACATCAGTTGCCGAAGGCGACTTTTTTATTTCACGAATGCAGAATAAATACAGTTCATAGCCTTTTCAAAGTCTTCGTTGCTTACACCGATGATAATGTTAAGCTCGCTCGAGCCTTGGTCGATCATCTTGATGTTTACGCCACCGTCGGAGAGTGACGAGAAGATTTTGGAAGCAGTACCCTTTGTACTTACCATTCCTCTGCCAACGACGGCAACGAGTGAGTATCCGTCCTCGATTGTGATGTGGTCTGGGTTAACTGCCTTGCAGATTTCCGTCATAATGGTATCTCTCTTACCGTCGAGTGCACTCTCTGCAACTACTACCGTCATTGTGTCGATACCCGAGGGGAGATGCTCGAAGGAAATACCACAATTTTCAAACACCTCAAGAACTCGTCTGCCAAAGCCAAGCTCCTGATTCATCATATCCTTTTCAATTCTTACAATCGAGAAGTTCTTTTTGCCTGCGATACCTGTTATTACCGTGTTCTTGGCATCAGATGGCGCTTCGGAAACGATCATAGTACCCTTGTCTTCGGGCGCATTGGTGTTCTTGATATTGATCGGAATACCCATCATTCTTACGGGGAATACTGCATCTTCGTGGAGAACGGTTGCTCCCATGTACGAAAGCTCACGAAGCTCTCTGTATGTAATGTACTCGATGGTCTGTGGGTTCTTGATAATTCTTGGGTCTGCCATCATAAAGCCTGATACGTCGGTCCAGTTTTCATAGAGCGAAACGTTTGCAGCTCTTGCAACGATTGAGCCCGTAATATCAGAGCCACCTCTTGAGAAGGTCTTTATAGTATCGTTTGGCATCGAACCGTAAAAGCCGGGTATAACTGCGTGAGAGTGTTTTTTGAGCTCCTCTGAGAGAACTTCGTTTGTTTTTTCGGAATCGAAGCTGCCGTCAAGCTTGAAGAAAATCACGTTTGCAGCGTCAATAAAATCAAAGCCTAAATATTTTGCCAGAATTTTACCGTTGAGATATTCTCCTCGGCTGGCTGCATAGTCTCTGCCCGACTTGTGACGGAATGCATATTTTATTGCGCAAAAATCATCCTCAAGGGATAAATCTACACCGAGGTCGCTAATAATAGTATTGTATCTTTCTCTTATATTATCAAAAAGAACGTCGATGTTTTCTCCTCGGCTGGCTTGCTCATAACATTCGTAGAGCATATCGGTAACCTTGGTGTCCGAAGAAAATCTTTTTCCGGGTGCAGAGGGTACAACGTATCTTCTTGACTCGTCTGCAAGTATAATATCTCTGACCTTTTTGAACTGTGATGCATCGGCGAGCGATGAGCCACCGAACTTTACTACCTTTAATTCCATTTCAAAACCTCAAAATAATTTATTACATTATATTTTATTGTATTTAACTTAATTTGTCAACACTTTTTTATCATAATTGTTTCCGATTTTGCGCAGATTATTATTTGAGCCTTTGGGCGAATACAATTTTGGGAGAAATACAATGTTAAAATATACAAATAAATCGAAAGGAATAATTATTTTCCTCGTTCTGCTTTTGTCATTGTCCGTCGTGACACTTGCAGGCGACGAGGTTTATATCGGGGGCTTTCCATTTGGTGTCAAAATGACTACCGACGGCGTCTTTGTTTCGGGTGTGATAGAGCTCGACAGCGACGTTGGTAAGGTGTCGCCTGCAAAAGAGGCAGGCGTTGCAGAGGGCGATATAATAAAAAAGGTCAACGGAATATCGGTCGAAGGTGTTGAACATGTTGCTGATTTAATTGCGGCTTCCTCGGGCAAAAGAATAACTCTTGATATTATAAGAGATGGCAAGGCAGTCAGCGCAAACGTCATACCTGTTCAGGTTTCGGGCGAATATAAGACGGGTTTGTTAATTAAGGACTCAGCCTCGGGGATAGGTACCGTCACCTACGTCAAAGACGACGCTCAAAGCTTTGGTGGGCTCGGGCATGGCATTACCGACCGAGCTACACTCAGGCTTCTGCCACTTGGAGAGGGCACTGTTCACAACGTAAAAATCAACGACGTAGTAAAGGGCAGTGGCGATTATCCGGGTGAGCTGAAGGGCACGCTTGACCCCATGGCAGTCGGTGAGCTTTATAAAAATACGGATATGGGCGTCTTTGGTAAATTTGCCAGACAGTTGAAATCGCTCGAAAAAATCGAGGTTGCCGACGTGGGTGAAATCAAGGAGGGCGAGTGTACCATTTATACTTGTCTCGACGGTAACGCTTCAACCAAGCTCAATGCAAAAATCCTCAAGCTGATAGATAAATCTTCAAAAACCAAAAACTTCATCGTCGAGCTGACAGACAGCACTGCTCTTTCCAAGGCAGGTGGAATTGTTCAGGGTATGTCGGGCTCGCCGATAATCCAGAATGGCAAGCTGGTTGGTGCTGTGACCCACGTTTTAATGCGTGACCAGAAATGTGGATATGGAATACTGATTGAAAATATGCTTGCCGAAGCAGAGTAGATTAAATAAAACAAATGCTCACCTATTTTATACAGGTGAGCATTTATTGTATAAAGAAAATGCTTTTTTTAATGATGATGGTGGCAATGCTTTGAGGGGGTGGGATTGACGTGACAGTTTTTTTGGTGGCAAGGCTCGTTTTCTTTTTCGAGCTCAAGGGTGGTATGTACTATATTGTGCTTGAGTAGCGCTTGGCGCACTTCATGCTTTATTTTGTGGTTATCGGCATTCGTCACGATATGCATTGTGGCATAGCTCGTCTGTGAGTCCATACTCCAGACGTGAATATGATGTACGTCTGTTATTCCGTCGATTCCCAAAAGGTGACTACGGATTTTTTCAACAGAGACATTTTCGGGAGTTTTAGCAAGAAAGAGGTCTGAAGCGTACGATAAATTTTTGATTGCGTTTATCAGAATAAATACAGCTACACCGATGGACATTAATGGGTCAATGATACGCAAATCGGTGAATTTTATAACGATTGCCCCGATTAAAACGACAGCCCAGCCCAGCGAATCCTCGAGCATGTGCAGTCTTACAGCTCTTTGGTTGAGCGAGCCGTCTCCCTTGGTAAAATATGCGGCGAAGGTGTTCACTATGACACCGATTATGGCAAATATGAGCATACCGTCGTAGTTGATTTGGGCAGGGTTGAAAATTCTGACAATTGCGTTATAAATAACGATTGCAGAGCCTTGTATAAGAATCAGGGTAGTGATTACGCTACCCAAAACCGAGTATCTCATATAGCCGTAGGTGTGCGTTTCGTCGGGTTGCTTTTTGCTCTTTTTTTCAAGGAGGCAGGAAATTCCTATGCTGATTGCATCGCCAAGGTCGTGTATTGCGTCCGAGATTATGGCAACGCTGCCCGTGAAAAAGCCCCCGAAAATTTCAAAGATTGCAAATGCTAAATTGAGCAAAAAAGCTCTTAAAATATTTTTTTCTGTTTTCATAAGCCCCTCTTGTAAAGAAATAGTTTTTATTGTATAATATGTTCGATAATGAACTTTGTATTCAGTATTTTATATAAAGGACTGGCAAAAATCAAGGTATAGATTTATTTTATTGTACGTTACGGAACAAAAACTAAAAAAATGTATGGGGTGCTTTTATGGACAGAAGACAAAAAAAGACGAGAGAAGCTATTTTTACAGCCTTTACAGATTTACTTTCCGACAAGGAGTTTGAACAGATTACGGTTGGCGAAATAATCGAGAGGGCAGACGTTGGAAGAGCGACCTTTTACGCCCATTTTGAGACAAAGGATTATTTATTGAAGGAGCTGTGCGATGAGCTGTTTTGTCACATTTTCGATTCAATCGACAACAAAGAGCCAAGACATAAGCATATTTTCGAATGTGATGCTCCCGACTCGGTGTATTTGCATCTTTTTATACACCTTCAAAACAACGATAACAATATATTGAAGTTATTATCCGGTCAGAACAACGAGCTTTTCTTCCGTTTTTTTAAGGTCAATTTTGAAAAGCTGGTCGTTCACGAGCTTTACTTGTTCAATGACAGAAAAAACGAACGTCTGCCCGACTCCTTCTGGAATAACCACATTATATCCACTTTTGTGGAAACGGTAAGGTGGTGGGTTGACAATGGAATGAAGGAGTCGGCACAGACGATTACCGAGTATTTCTTTTTGGCTGTTTAATTATATTTCGTGAATGTTTTCATAAAGCGAGTCGTCAACCTCGGTTACCGAGAAGATTGACGGTGACTCGTCGCGACGGTTGACCCATCTTCCTTTGGTGAAGTCGGGGATATATACGGGGGCTGAGCCGAGCGCTATTGATTGCTCTGAGAGTACCGAGACAGCAAGCATTGTTGCACTGTCATAGATATCAATGGGCAGTGGCTTTTTGTTCTTTACTGCATCGACGAATGCGCGAAGCATAAGATAGTCCATTCCACCATGCTCACCTGTAACGCCTATTCTTTCGAATGCTTTCCAAAGAGGGTGCTCGTATTCGTCCATATAGCTGTCAAACGAGTCCCACTTTTCATCTTCACTTCTTCCCTCGACGTAGATGCCGACGTCCTCGAACCAGACACCATTTGTGCCCTCTACTCTTCCAAGTCGTGAATAAGGATGGGGAAGCGAGGTGTTGAGGGTGAGGGTCATAGTCTCACCGTTGGCGCATTTTATGACGGTGGTTATTACGTCACCACAGTTGAAATCCCTTGAATAAAGGGCGCTATCTGTGTCGAAATTTTCTTGAACATATTTCTTAAAGCCACGTGACTTTGAGGCTGTAGAGGTGAGTGTGAGCAGTCTGTTGCCCCTGTTGATGTCAAGGTAGTGGAGCATAGGACCGAGCTCGTGAGTGGGGTAGCTGTCAAAATTTCTTTTCAGGTAATGGTCTATTCTTTCTTTTCCGTTAGCATATTGCTGACTTGCTATGCGTATATCGTGCTGATAGCCTCCTTCCACGTGAACGACCTCGCCGAAGAGACCTTTTTTAATCATATTGAGTACGGTCAATTCGTTTTTACCCCAACAGCAGTTTTCCATAATCATACATTGTCTGCCCGTTTTTTCAAAGGTGTTGACTAAATCAAAGCATTGTTCAATAGTTGCAACGGGACCGACCTCGAAGCCCACGTAAAGACCTGCCTCCATTCCCTTTATAGCAAGAGGAATGTGGTCGTTCCATGACGTAGCTATAATTACGGCGTCGATATCCTTTCTTGAAAAAACCTCATCGTCTGTTGTCGTTGTATCGGGAAGAGGCTTACCCTCTGTTTTCAGAAGCTCAATTGCATCGTCAAGCTTGCTTTGTTTTTTGTCGCAAATAATTTTAATTTCTACGTCGTCCATATTGTAAAGCATAGGGAGAAGACCCTTGCCGCCACGTGGTCCGAGTCCTATAAATCCGAGTCTTGTTTTCATAAATATCTCCTTAATCCGTTAAACTCTTATCGCCTGAAAAACACGTAAAATTTCAGATAAGGGTTCGTTATGACAAGAGCATAAGCGCCAAAAACGCAAGCGCTGTGCCAATAATACATTTACGGTTGATTCTTTCTTTGAAAAGTGTGGCAGACATAATCAGCGAGAGTATTATACCACCACCGTAGTTGAGGGGATAAAGCTGAATTGCATCGAGCTCCTTTGCTGCGAGTGTTTTGAAAAATGAGTTTGCAAAGAGGCAGATTGCCATTATTAGAACGTAGAGCCATATTTTACTGATTATGCGAGAGGGAGACACCCTTTCGCTTTTATTGTAATATAAAAAAGCTACCAGCAGTATGATTGCCGAAAAGGCGTAGGTGTACAGGTTGAAGGCGGCGCTTGAGCCGTCGGGAATGCGTTTGACGAAAAGCTTTTGAGAGAAGTCGGCAATTCCGTTTGACAATCCACAGATAATGAGAAGCAATATTGCTTTTGGCGAAGCAGTGCTTTTTACAGTTTTATTATAGGTAGACATTACGTAGGCAGAAATAATAAGAACAGCCATTCCCAGCCATTGAACGAGGCTTATTTCTTCGCTGAAAAAAATCTTGCAAAGCAAAATCGGAACGAATATTCCGAGCATCAAAAAGACGTCGACCATCATATACGCTCCACTTCTTACCGAAATGAGCCACGAAACCACGAATACCGAGGAAGCCAGCGCAGAAAGAAGTGTAATCATAAGCGTTATAGCGTCGAGTCTGAGCGCATCAAGATTGCCCTGCAAAGCTAAAATCAAAAAGCCGATTATAGCACAGAGCACCATTCTTACAAAATTTACAAGCATTGCGCTCGAATAGGTATTGGTAACCGACGAGGTTTTCTTGCCACAAAAGCCCTTAGTCGTTCCTGCTATCAGCGCAATGAAAAGAAAAACGTATCCCATATATTCACCTCTACGGTTATGGTATCATATATTTTGCTGTCTTCAAATAAAATTTACTGCTGAATATTAAAAAAACATAGTTATTTTGCTGTTTTCGTTGACTTTATTGTTGGCGTGGGGTATAATGGGTTCGTGAGATATTACTGCACGAGAACAAGTTTATATAACGGGGTGATAGTATGCATTTTTATGATGGCAGAAATGATAAAAAGGTTTTTCCGACAAATCATACTGTCAGTGTAGTTTCCTGTGGGGCTTCGGGTGTTGGTGACGAATATATTACTATGAGAAAAAACGGCAGGGTGGACTGGTCGCTTTATTATTGTGCGACGGGTACGCTTTACGTTGAGGACGTGAAGCTGTCTCAGGGGGAAATGTGGATTTATCCACCGAACGTACCACAAAGGTATTATGCAAAAGCCGAGGACAACAATCAATATTTTTATATTCATTTTACAGGGTCGGATGTAGGGGGGCTCCTCGAAAGTCTGTCAATCCCGACTATGAAAAAAATCTACGAGAAAATGCCGTTGGCGTGCTTTAAGAAAATTCAGGAATTCTGCCCCGGAGGTGATATGCTTTCAAAAATATCAGCCGAGTATTATCTTATGAGAATTCTTTTGCTTTTGGCTAAAAAGAGCGTAACTCACAACGTTGATACAATCCGTTCGGTGACAGAGGAGATGTCGCACAGCTTTGCTCAGGAGTATTCGCCAAAAAAATATGCCGATATGTTACATATCAGCGTAGATAGATTCAATCATATATTCAAGGAAGCTACGGGCGTTTCGCCTTATAGCTATATAATTTCTCTGAGGCTTGAGAATGCCTGCGCACTTTTGAGCAATACAAGGCTGAAAATCAGCACGGTTGCCGAAAGCTCGGGCTTTGATAACCCACTTTATTTTACACAGCTATTCAAAAAGCGCAAGGGGGTCACTCCTTCGACCTACAGAAAAATCAACAGCATATTATAACAAAAAGGGCTGTAAAAAACCAATTTAGTTTTTTACAGCCCTTTGATAACGTCAGGGGAAGGTTTTATTATTTCTTTTTGAAATCGGGGATTGCAACGGGGATAGAGCCCGACTTGATAGAAATTTCGGAAAGAGGAGAGATAGCCATAATAGTTGCGCCGTCATAAACGTCGATAGGCATAGGCTCGCCCGAAATTACGTGGTTGAAGAAATCCGAGTAGCAAAGGTAGTCCATACCACCGTGACCCTTTTCTCTGTCTTCGTCTGTGATGTTTGCCCAAAGGGGATGAGCATACTCGCCTTCAGCATAGGTCTTTGCGTTGCCCCACTCCTCGCGCCATGCGGCAGCGTCGTGCTGGAGAGCGTTCTTAGAATCGAGGAATACCGAATCGTTGTCCTCCATATACATACCCTTAGTTCCTCTTACGGTGAATTTTCTGCTATAAGCACGGGGAAGGGTTGTATCGAGAGTAAGTACGATGGTTTCTCCGTTAGCGCAGGTGATGACGGTTGTTACTACGTCACCCTGACTGAACTTGGCGTCCTGAAGCTCCTTCTTGTCGGATTTTTCCTTAGCCCAGGCATTCATTCCCATTGATTTAGACGAGAATGATGCAAGAGATACAAGACGGTTTGAACGGTTGATGTCGAGCACGTTCATAATCGGGCCAAGCTCGTGTGAAGGATAGTTTTCACGGTTGTAGTTGAGATACTCGTCAATACGGTAGTGTCTCTTTTCTCTGCCTGTACCGATTTCTTCTCTGAGGTCGTGACAGTAGCCACCCTCACAGTGAACTATATCACCGAAGAGACCCTTCTTAACCATGTTGAGAACCATAAGCTCTCTTTCACCGTAGCTGCAGTTTTCACAGAACATATAAGGTGTTTTGGTTTCTTCCCATACTCTTACAAGCTCAAAGCAGTCCTCAAGGCTGTTTGCTCCACCAACCTCACTTCCTACGGGAACTCCCTGCTTCATAGAATAGGTAACGACTTCAACACGAGTTCTCCAAGAGGTTGTAACTACGATACAGTCAACCTTGTCCTTGGTTACGAGCTCCTTGTAGTCTGTTGTGCCGAACGGCTTTTCAAAGCCCTGATTAACAACCTCTTCGCTTGCTGCATCAACTCTGTCCTGATACAAGTCGCATACTGCAACAACCTGCACCTGATCCATTTTCAAAAACAGCTTCATCAGGCTTGTGCCTCTTTTTCCGACACCTACAATTCCAAGACGTAATTTTTCCATGATAATCTCCTTTATTTTAATATTAATTAAATAACTTGATAACCGACCGTGCCCTTGCAATTGCTATGCACAGCATAGGGTAATAATCTCCCTCAAGGCTCAGCCTCATATCGTATCCACATTTTTTGAGGGCAAGTGCCCAGCTTTTACAAGTGTCAAGCTCCCTGATGCCCGGCATTCTTCTGTCAGCATTGGGTCTTGCTATGTGAGCGTGACGTATGAGTCCGTTGGAATTTTCAATTGCCTCAAGCGATTCTCCACTCATAAATACGTGATAAAAGTCGGCAAGACACTTAACGTTGGGGTGGTTTGTTCTGTGGTAAAAATCAATTCCCTGGGCAACGGTGTGTATAAGATTTGTTTCGCCCGATTGCAGAGGCTCAATTACGATTTCGATATTATGCTCTGCGCCAATATCTCCACAAAGACGCAGGATATTTATAAATTGCTCTTCGGCAACACTTCTGTCAAAGCCGTCGGGTATAGTTCTTGCGCCACCACTTCCGATAACCACTACCTTTACTCCAAGTGGCACTGCTCTTTTAATGCCCTTGGTCACGTGTGCCTTGATTTTATCAATATCGACGCTGTCTCCTACGATTTTCATCGAAGGCGGGAAAACGCTGTTAAGGGCTTCGACGGGGAATTTGTGCTTTTTAACTTTGTTGCAGAGTATGTTATATTTTTCATCTGACATTTCAACAAGCTCGTTAAAATTCAGCTCTATGTAATCGTATTTCATTTTTTGGACAAGTGATACCTTGTCATAGCTACAGCAAACACCAAATTTCATAGCATTTTCTCCTTTGATATTGACTTTAACTCTATTTGTTATTATAATACATTGTAGTTGAAAAAGCAAGGTATTTGCACAATAAATTATGGGATTATTTTGATGAGTACAGATATTCATTAAAGGGAGAATTATGAAGAAGCTGAAAAAGGCATACGTTGAGATAACTAATATATGTAACAAAAAATGCTCCTTTTGTCACGGCACGAAAAGAAAAGCAAGAAAAATGACGAAAGGGGAATTCGAGAGGGTGGTCTCTGAGCTTGAAGGAGTTACAGAGTACTTGTACTTTCACGTTTTGGGCGAGCCTCTTTCTCACCCGTTGGTATATGATTTTATAAGCCTTGCAAGCTCACGGGGCTTTAAGGTGACGATAACCACCAACGGAACGCTGCTTGACGAAAAAATCATAGGCTCGGGAATATATAAACTGCAGATATCGCTGCACAGCTTTGAGGGAAACGAGGGTCAAAAAGAGTATCTTGATAAAGTCCTCGAAATCGCAAGAAAAACTGCCGAGGCAGGAATTATTACCTCGCTCAGACTCTGGAACGTCGGCTCGGCAGACAATACTCTTGTCGAGAGAATATTGGAAGAAAAATTCCCGAAGCCATGGATTGAGGGCAGAGACAAGGGCTTTACTCTGTCAAAAGGCTTGTATCTCAGCTATGCCGAACGCTTTGAGTGGCAGGATCTGGACAGCCCTGTGGTGAACGACTCCCTTTTTTGCTACGGGCTTCGTGATCAGCTTGCTATTTTGTCCGACGGTACTGTTACTCCCTGCTGCCTTGATGCCGAAGGCGAAATTCCACTTGGCAATATATATCATAGTGAGCTTTGTGAAATCCTCAACTCCAATAGAGCCGTAGCAATTTACGACGGATTTTCCAATCGTCAGCCCGTTGAGGCTCTTTGCAAGCGTTGTACCTATGCCCAAAGATTTACAATTTAATTCAAAATTCGACTAAGACCATACAAAAAGTTATCGCTTTTGTATGGTCTTTTTGCTTTTATTCTGTGAAAATAGACAAATTTACTTTCAAAATGGAAATAAATTCCAAAACATCTTGATTTAATTGGAAATATATGGTAAAATCTTGGCGTAACAAATAAAAGTAAATAGAACAGGAGAGACAAAATGAATAACAGCAAAAGAATAAAGGTTTATATTCTCGATTCAAATCCCGATTACCGTTACGTATGCGCAGACAATCTCAGAAAGAACGGGATAGACGTTGTAGGTGAGTCGGGGGACGGAAGCGAGGCGCTGACTGCGATTGGCAGATATCGTCCCGACGTAGTACTGACCGACCTGTGGGTGCCGGGTTTGGACGTCGATTATATGATGAACGAAGCCAAACAGCTCGACAAGCAGTATCAGCCCGAATTTATATTGGTAACGGGCATTAATAACAGACGGCTGATTGAGGATGTGCTCAATTCGGGCGCGTCAGGCTGTGTTATAAAGCCCTTTGAGTATTCCAGCCTCGTTTATAAAATCAATCAGGTTATGGACAGAGCAAAATGCTCCGAGCTTTATAAGAGTGACGACGATTTAGAGCTTGAGGCACAGGTGACGCAGATAATTCATCAGGTAGGTATTCCTGCTCACATAAAGGGCTATCAGTATCTTCGCACAGCGATTATGATGGTAGTCAATAATAATCAGGTAATAAACGAAGTTACCAGAACTCTTTACCCAACCGTTGCAAACAAGTTTTCTACAACTCCATCAAGGGTGGAGCGTGCAATCCGTCACGCAATCGAGGTCGCATGGGACAGAGGTGACGTGGATATGCTTAATTCCTATTTTGGATATACTGTTCAGAATTCCAAGGGCAAGCCCACCAATTCGGAGTTTATTGCAATGATTGCCGACAACCTCAGACTCAAGATGAAGAATAGAATAGGGTAGAAGCTTTACGTATCGGTGAATGATACCTTGTTAATATTCTTCCTTAATTTAATATTTATCATATAACTCTTGTGGCTGTGGAGCGCTTTATAGCTTTCTGCAGCCCGATTTCTTTTTTTAGCGTGTTATTCATAATATGTTTACAACATTTTTGGAAAAATATTTATAAATACCTATTGACTTTTTTAAGTTTATGGGGTATATTAATACCGTAAGTTAGCACTTGAGGTGCGAGAGTGCTAAAAATTGATACAAGGATGGTGAAGCGATGGATTTGAATGAAAGAAAAAAGAGGATATTGAAATCCATTGTTGATACGTATATTACCTTTGGTGAGCCGGTTGGTTCAAAGTATCTGACGAGCGCTTTGGGTATGGATATTTCATCAGCCACGATACGCAATGAAATGAGCGAATTGGAGCATCTTGGCTTACTTGAACAGCCTCACACTTCTGCAGGAAGAGTACCCTCAAGTCTGGGCTACAAAATGTATGTAGAAAATCTGATGAATCAGTATTCACTCTCTCTTGAGGAGATAAACGTACTCAACGAGGTTATGAATTCAAGGCTTCATCACCTCTCGGACATTGTCAGTGAGCTGACGAGAGTGCTATCCGATATGACTGATTATACGGCCTTTGCATATACTGCAAAGCCGAAGGTGAGTACGATTTCACGCTTTGAGGGCGTTTTGCTTTCGCCCAAAAGCTTTCTTTTGGTTATAATAACCTCTCAGGAAAACGTAACGACAAGGCAGATTAAGACCGATATTACTCTTACTGCCGATGTCCTGTCGGCACTCATAAAGCTGCTCAACGATTATCTCGTTGGTGTAAATATCGAGCAGCTGAGTCTTGAAGAAATATATGCGCTCGAGAATAAGTTTGGCGTTTACAGAACGGTTCTTTCGGATGTTCTTAGAATAATCGTTGATACGGTCAAAGGAGAAAGTGAAAAAAGGGTATATCTTGACGGAATGTCGAACATACTTAAATACTCCGACTTTGCCGATATTACGAGAACGCAGAGCCTTATTTCCTTGCTTGAGGATAAAGAGGATTTAATCCGTATGCTTACAAGCTATGATTCCTCGCACGACGGCTTGAACGTTCTGATTGGAGATTCAACTCTTGAAGCAGGACTTGACAGAACGAGCTGTGTATATCACAAGTTCAAGATTGGCAAGGATATAACGGGAGTGCTTGGCTTGATTGGACCGAAGCGAATGGACTATTCGGGTGTTATTGCAAGGCTTGAATACGTTGTAAATAATTTATTATCGGACGAAAGGAATTGAAATGGCAGAGAAAAAGAAGACCTCGCAAGCCGAAGAGGTAGATGAAACAACAGAGAAAACGACCGAAGAGGTTAGTGAAGAGACTGTCGAAGAGAGCGCAGAGGAGCTCGAGACGGTTTCAAAGGAGGAATACGCATCACTTTATGATAAGTATATCCGACTCGTAGCTGAATTTGATAATTTCAAAAAGCGCACTCAAAAGGAAAAAGAAGAGGTTTATTCGATAGCAAAGACAGACGTGGTAATGAGCTTATTACCCGTAATCGACAATTTTGACAGGGCAGAGAAGTTTGCAGGCGACGAAAACGTGGCGCAGGGAATAGCCCTTATTAAAAAGCAGTTCACAGAGTTTTTAACAAAAATCGGTATCGAGGAAATTGAGGCTGAGAATAAAGAATTCGACCCCAATCTTCACAACGCCGTTTTACACGAGGACAGAGACGACGTTCCCGAAAACACTGTCGTTGAGGTGCTCCAGAAGGGGTACAAGCTTGGCGAACGTGTTATAAGATACGCTATGGTTAAGGTAGCAAATTAAAAGTAAAATATTAACTTTATATAAGAAAGAGGTAATTAATTATGGCAAAGATTATAGGTATAGACCTTGGCACGACCAACTCGTGCGTAGCAGTATTTGAGGCTGGTGAGCCCAGCGTAATCCCCAACCCCGAAGGAGCGAGAACTACTCCCTCGGTAGTAGCATTCTCAAAGACGGGCGAGAGACTTGTCGGACAGATTGCAAAGAGACAGGCAATTACAAATCCCGACAGAACAATCAGCTCAATCAAGCGTGATATGGGTACCGACAGAAAGGTTTCGATTGATTCAAAGCAGTACACACCTCAGGAGATTTCAGCAATGATTCTTCAAAAGCTCAAGGCTGATGCTGAAAGCTTCCTTGGTACAACCGTTTCACAGGCAGTTATCACAGTTCCCGCGTATTTCACAGACTCACAGCGTCAGGCAACCAAGGACGCAGGTAAAATCGCAGGACTTGAGGTTCTTCGTATCATCAACGAGCCTACTGCAGCAGCTCTTGCTTACGGTCTTGACAAGGACAACGAGCAGAAGATAATGGTTTACGACCTTGGTGGTGGTACCTTCGACGTATCTATTCTTGAAATTTCAGACGGCGTATTCGAGGTTCTTGCAACAGCAGGTAACAACAAGCTTGGTGGTGACGACTTCGACGAGCGTATTATAAATTGGATGGCAGAGACCTTTAAGGCTGAGCACGGTATCGACCTCAGACTTGACAAGACTGCGCATCAGAGACTCAAGGAAGCTGCCGAAAAGGCAAAGATTGAGCTTTCGGGTATGATGTCAACAGAAATCAGCCTTCCCTTCATTGCTGCCGATGCAAACGGAGCAAAGAACTTTGAGGCAACACTTACAAGAGCAAAGTTCAACGAGCTCACTGCAGACCTTGTTGAAAAGACTATGGTTCCTACAAAGCAGGCTCTTTCTGATGCAGGACTTTCTCCTTCACAGATTGATAAGGTGCTTCTCGTTGGTGGTTCTTCAAGAATTCCGGCTGTTCAGGAAGCAGTTAAGAGCTTTACAGGCAAGGAGCCCTTCAAGGGCATCAACCCCGACGAGTGCGTAGCAATCGGTGCTGCAATTCAGGGTGGCGTACTTGGTGGCGACGTAAAGGACGTAGTTCTTCTTGACGTTACTCCTCTCTCACTCGGTATCGAGACACTCGGTGGCGTATTCAATAAGCTCATTGAAAGAAATACCACAATTCCCGTAAAGAAGAGTCAGGTATATTCAACTGCAGCAGATAACCAGACCTCTGTTGAAATTCACGTGCTTCAGGGCGAGCGTGAAATGGCAAAGGACAACAAGACTCTTGGCAGATTTGTTCTTGACGGAATTCTTCCTGCAATGAGAGGCGTTCCTCAGATTGAGGTTACCTTTGATATTGACGCCAACGGTATCGTAAACGTTTCGGCTCTTGATAAGGGAACAGGTAAGGAGCAGCATATCTCGATTACAGCTTCGTCGAATATGTCTCAGGAGGATATTGATGCTGCTATCCGTGAGGCAGAGCTTCACGCAGAAGAAGACAAGAAGGCTAAGGAAGCAATCGAGGCAAAGAACAATGCCGAGAATATGATATTCCAGACCGAAAAGGCTATGAACGAGGCAGGCGACAAGCTTACGGATGCAGACAAGGCTCCCGTAAATTCAGCTATCGAAAAGCTTCGTGAGACCTTAAAGACGGATAACACAGATGCTATAAAGGCTGATACCGACGCTCTCACTCAGTCGCTTCAGGGTATTGCACAGAAGCTCTATCAGCAAAATCCTCAGGGTGCACCCGATGGTGCTGATATGGGCGCTCAGGGTGACGACGGAGTTTACAACGCTGATTTCACCGATAAGAGTGATAACTAATAAATAAGACTTGGGGCTGGATAACACCAGCCCCCACAGTCCGTAAAGAAAGGTAAAACCTAAACGTATGGCACAGAAAAAAGACTATTATGAGGTTCTCGGTTTAGACAAGAGTGCCGATGCCGATGCTATAAAAAAAGCATACAGAAAGCTTGCCAAGAAATATCACCCCGATATGAATCCCGACGATAAGAGCGCCGAGGAGAAGTTCAAGGAGGTTAACGAGGCTTACGAGGTTCTTTCGGACCCCGAAAAGAAAAAGCTTTATGACCAATACGGACACGACGGACTTGACCCCAACTTCGGAGCAGGAGGCTTCGGTGGTGGCTTTGGTGGTATGGATTTTGATATGGGCGACATCTTCTCGTCATTCTTTGGTGGTGGAGGTGGTTCGTCACGTCGCAGAGGTCCGTCACGTGGAAGCGATATTGGTGCGAGGGTAATGGTTTCCTTCGAGGAGGCGGCGTTTGGCTGCAAGAAGGATGTTTCCTTTACAAGAATAGACAAGTGTCCCGATTGTGACGGTGTTGGTGCAAAGCCCGGTTCTCACCCTGAGACCTGTTCTCAGTGTGGTGGAAGTGGTCAGGTCAGAGTTCAGCAGAGAACGCCTCTCGGATATATGCAGACAACCCGTACCTGCGACAAGTGTGGTGGTAAGGGTACAGTCATAAAGGACCCTTGCGCAAAGTGTGGTGGAACGGGTACACAGCGTAAGAATAAAAAGCTTGAGGTAAGTATCCCTGCAGGTATTGATAATATGCAAAGGGTGATCCTCAGAGGTCAGGGTAACGTGGGACAAAACGGTGGTCCTGCCGGCGACTTGATTGTAGAGGTAGGAATAAGACCTCATCCGATTTTTGAACGCGACGGATATAATATACATTGCGAGGTTCCCGTTTCCTTTGCCGAGGCGACACTTGGCGCTGATATAAAGGTGCCTACCCTTGAGGGAGATTATAGCTATAAGCTTCCCGAGGGCACGCAGACGGGCACGACTGTCACCCTCAGAGGCAAGGGCATACAGTATCTCAATTCGCGCGCAAAGGGAGATTTGTATTTCACTATAGTGGTTGAAGTGCCTAAAAATCTCAGCGAAACCCAGAAAAAGCTCCTTCGCGAATTTGACCAAAGCTGCGATGACCGTAACCTTTCGCAAAAGGCAACTTTCAAGGAAAAGATTAAGAACATATTTAAGAAATGAGTAAGGGATAAAATTATGAAAAAGTTTATTGTAAAAATGGTAAAACTAATCATTCGTATATATCTGCATATATACGCAAAAACAGTGATAGTGTATCATAAGGAGTCGTTTGCAAAATGTGGTAAAAAAGTGCACGTTGGTAGAAGATGCGAATTTATTCACGAAAACATTTACGTAGGTAATGATGTTTTTATTGGTGACAGAGCGAGCTTTAGGGCAAGTATAGCCAAGATATATATTGGGAATCACGTGATGATTGGTCCGGGGGTTACAATAAGAGGCGGGGATCATCGTATGGATGTAATTGGTAGATATATGAAATCTATAACAGATGATGAAAAACTACCGGAGAATGATGGAGACGTAATTATAGAAGATGACGTATGGATTGGCGCTAATGCCATAATATTGAAGGGCGTCACGATAGGAAAAGGCTCTGTAATAGGCGCAGGAAGCGTAGTAACCAGAGACATTCCTCCATATACTATTCACGTAGGAAACCACCCTATTTTGGAGAAAAAGAGATTTACGGAAGAACAAATAATTGAGCACGAAAAATTGTTAAAGGAAGCTGAAAACAAGCAATAAGCGTTATACTTTTAATGGCAGAATTTATTTCTGCCATTTTTTAAAAATCAAAAGCATCGCCGGGATTATCCCTACGATGCTTTTTTTGATCGTTGAAACGTTATTTTCTTTCGCATATGATCTTCCAATAGTTGAGTTTCCCGATGTCAATGATATTAAGCTGTTCTTTTGTGATTCTGAAAGCCCAGTTTTTCTCGCTTCTTGCTGGGGGGTTGAGCATCGTGAGTTATCTCCAAAGTTCCCTGAGGAATAATCTCCCAAAAGCTAAGAAATGTGCATTAAAATACCACTTTTTCTTTTCAAAAAATCATCTCTCACATTTATTTTATTACAATAGGAGCATATTTTCAATATATACTTATTACATATAATTATATTGACTTTTACTGGTTCGTGTGTTAAAATTATATGAGAATTAATTGAGTGAGAGCTTTTGTTATATAAGTATTGATTAAAAAATGTCTGATTTTAGGAGCGTGTTTGTGTGATGGATGAAAAAAAGGCTATATTACTTGCTCCTACTCCTCCACCGGCAGGTGGGATTTCGGGGTGGACGGAACGAATGATGAAAGCCGAATTAAAAAACGGTTGGAAGGTTTCTGTCGTAGACGAAAAGGTAATTGGCAAAAGAGATGTTTTTGGTGCTTCGAGCAGACGAAATTTGTTTGAAGAGATCAAGAGATGCTTTGATATTTGGAAAAACTTAAGAAAAGAGCTAAAAGATGCAAATGCCAAGGTTGTACATTCATGTATTCCTTCTTTGACACTGTCTATGATGAGGGAATACGTATGTGCGTGCATTACGAAGTTTTATAAACGAAAATTCATTATTCATTTTCGTTGCACCGTACCAACCACCACAAAGGGAAGAATAGGTTATTTTGTATTAAAGCTTTTGTGCAATAAAAGCGATATGGTAATTTCTCTTAATGAGCAGACGAGCGCTTGTTTGAGGGCTATTACCGGAACACCTATTACTCTTATACCTAATTTTATTTCAAAAGAAGAGCTTGTGGATGAGCACGAAGTAAAAGAAGTTATTGAGTCGGTAGTTTACGTAGGTGGTGTAGTTGAAGGCAAGGGCGTCAACGAGGTTATTGGAGTGGCACAGAGGTTTCCTGAGATTAAATTCAAATTAATCGGAAAAGGAGACATTAAGTATCAAAAATACTGTGAGGATAACGAAATAAACAACGTTGTGTTCGTAGGTCCTAAGAAAAGGGAAGAAGTAAAAGAGGAACTGAAGAATGCCGACGTATTTATTTTCATGACGTATTTTAGAGGAGAGGGCTTTTCTAATGCTCTTTGTGAGGCTATGGCAGCAGGATTACCTTGTATAGTTACTGATTGGGCAGCTAATGCTGATATGATTGGTGACGACGGAGGCTACGTTGTAAAGGTTGGCGACGTTGATGCTGCTGTTGAAGCACTAAATAATATGCGCTCACCCGAGGTAAGAGCTAAGCAGTCTGAAGCAAATATACAAAAGGTGAGAAGCCGTTATACTGCTGAAACGGTAATTCCTCAATATGTTGATTTATATGAAAGTGTTATAAATAAAAAATGAAAGAGGTAATGAAATGGGACTTTTTACCGGAAAAACTTTGATGATAACCGGAGGTACGGGAAGCTTTGGCAATGCCGTACTCAACAGATTTCTTAAGACCGATATCGGAGAAATCAGAATTTTTTCAAGAGACGAAAAAAAGCAGGATGATATGCGCCATGAATTTCAGGCAAAAATGCCCGAGGTTGCAGATAAGATTTCTTTTTACATAGGAGACGTCAGGGATTTACAGTCGGTGAAAAACGCTATGCACGGTGTAAATTATATTTTTCACGCCGCAGCACTCAAGCAGGTTCCTTCCTGCGAATTTTTCCCACTCGAAGCAGTTAAGACCAACGTCATCGGAACCGATAACGTGCTTACGGCTGCTATAGACGAGGGTGTTGACACGGTTATTTGTCTTTCAACCGACAAGGCGGCATATCCTGTCAATGCTATGGGAACTTCCAAGGCGATGATGGAAAAGGTAATCGTTGCAAAATCGAGAACGACCAAGAATACCAAGATTTGCTGTACCCGTTACGGAAACGTTATGTGTTCTCGTGGCTCAGTTATTCCTCTTTGGATCGAACAGATCAGAAACGGACAGCCGATTACGATTACAGACCCAACTATGACGAGATTTATTATGTCTCTTGATGAAGCAGTTGACCTTGTGCTTTTTGCATTCGAGCATGGTACGAGTGGAGATATTCTCGTACAAAAAGCGCCTGCTTGTACGATAAAGACTCAGGCAGAGGCTGTTTGTGAGCTTTTTGGTGGAAACAAGGACAACATAAAGGTTATTGGTATTCGCCACGGCGAGAAGATGTACGAAACGCTTCTTACCAACGAAGAATGTGCTAACGCAATAGATATGGGCAATTTCTATCGCGTGCCCTGCGATAAGAGAGGTCTCAACTACGATAAGTATTTCAGTCACGGAAACGTTGAAAGAAATCCATTGACAGAATTTAATTCAAGCAATACTACGCTGTTGAACCTTGAAGAAACGAAGGCAAAGATTGCAAGTCTCAAGTATATCCAGGAAGAATTGGAAAGGTAAGTTGTATTATGAAGGAAGCTATTATTATTACTACAGGATGGTTTCCCGAGGGTGATGCAGGAGCTGTAAGGCTTAAAATGATGGCCAAAGCGCTTTCTCTTGCTGATTTTCATATAACCGTTTTATGTCGTGGAAAATTGAACGATAAGGGGACGGTCGATGGAATTGATTTTATTTCATTCAGAAATAGAATTGGAAACCTTGGTAAAATAATAGATTATTTTTTGTTCCCTAAAAAAGTCAGACGCTACGTAAACAATCGCAAAGGACAGTTTGAAGTTATTTATATTTATAATGCGCATAGGTCTGTATTTAAGTTTTGTAAAAAGTTTTGTGTTAAGAATAACGTGAAGCTGTGTCACGATTGCGTTGAGTGGTATTCTCCCGAAGAATTCAAAAGGGGTAAATTCGCTTGGGCATATATGCAGAAAAATGCTATTAATACAAAGATAATAGATTCGAAATTCAGAGTAATTTCAATCAGTAGTTTCCTTGAAAAGTACTTTGCAAGCAAGGGCATAAAAACTTTAAGAGTACCGGTTTTGTGCGATAGTGAAGCAAGGACCTGTCCTAAAAAACAAAACGGTGAAAATCTGAGTTTATTTTACGGGGGTATGCCATTAAAAAAAGATTTGATTGGTAACCTGTTAGAAGCAGTATTGTTATTGCCTGAGGAAAGTCGAAAAAAAATAAAAATAACGATTGTTGGTCCTACAAGAGAGCATCTTATTGAGAAATCGGGAATATTACCCGAGGTAATTGACTCTTGTTCCGGTATGCTTGAACTGTGTGGCAGAGTAAGCAGAAGCGAGGTTCTTGAGAGGATGGAGCAGGCAGATTTTATAGTGTTACATCGAGATGCGAAGGCACGCTATGCTCGTGCAGGTTTCCCGAGTAAAGTGGTGGAGGCTTTGGCAAACGCTACACCGATTTTGTGCAATATTTCATCTGATTTAGGGGATTATCTTGTCGACGGAGAAAATGCGATAATTGCTGAAAGTCATACGCCCGAGGCAATTGCAGAATCTATTAAAAGAGCTTTATTGCTTACCTCGGAACAAAAAAATCAAATGAGCAAGAAAGCTCTTGAAACGGCTAAAGAACACTTTGATTATCATACATATTCTAAAGCGTTGGAGTCTTTTTTTGAAGATTAGGAGATAGTTATGAAGGTAGGTTTTATTATCGGAACGCTGAATTTCAGTGGTGCCGAAAAGATAGCCAGACATTTAATTAATTCACTGCATAACGATTATAGTCACGATATAGGAATTATTCTCTTTTCAAATGAGTATTACGAGGAGTTTTCTTATGCTAATCAATTTACCGTAGTTCCGAAAGGCAATGCTTTTTCTCGAGTTTTGAAAAGACAGAATCAAGTCAGAGCTATAGTTGAAAAGGAAAAATTCGACGTAGTTGTATCATTTGGGGTAAAATTCAACCTCGACGTTATGGAGGCGCTTAGGAATTCCAAAATTCCCGTAATTCTTTGCGAGCGCAACGACCCATACAGCGACCCTCACAGAAAGGTTTTGCGCCTGAGGAGAAGGCTTATTTACAAGAAGGCTGCAGGCTTTGTTTTTCAAACCGAGAAGATTGCAGAGTTTTTTGGCGAAAAAATCAGAAAACGCGCTGTTGTAATTCCTAATTTCATTGAAAACAAGTATGAGAAGGCTGATATTGAAAACGCCGAGAACAATATTGTTTTTACCGGAAGGCTTGGCGAAATTCAAAAGAATATATCGATGCTTCTGAGAGCCTTTAACCGTTTTTCAAAGGACAACGACTACAAGCTTTATATCGTCGGTGACGGTCCCGACGGAGACACATACAAAAAATACGTAAATGATAACAACCTTTCTGACAGAGTTATTTTCACGGGCAAGCAAAACGTGCTTCCGTATTTGCAAAAGGCAAAAATATATGCATTTCCGTCATATTATGAGGGAATGCCGAATTCTCTTATCGAGGCAATGGCAGTAGGACTTCCCTGCGTTGCAACCGATTGCTCGGGTGGTGGCGCTGCAGCACTGATTGAAAATGGCAAAAACGGAATTCTTATACCGTCAAACGACGAGGACGCAATGGTTGAAGCTCTTACAAGACTTGCTAATGATGCCGAGCTTCGCAAAGCTCTTGCCGACGAGGCGTATAAGATTAATGATACACTTGAATTCAATAAGATTATTTCAATGTGGGTAGAGTACATAGAAAAGGTAGCAAAAGGAGAAAACTAATGAAAATTCTTGTGACGGGTTCGGCTGGGTTTGTTGGTAAAAATCTCGTTTCGGCGTTGAAAAATATAAAGGACGGTAAGGATAGAACGCGTCCAGAGCTTGTGATTGATGAGATTTTTGAATATGATATTGATACAAAACCCGAGCTATTGGATGAATTTTGTAAAGAGGCAGATTTTGTTTTTAATATAGCAGGTGTCAATCGTCCACAGAATCCCGAAGAATTTATGCAGGGTAATTTTGGCTTTGCTTCGAAATTGCTCGATACCTTGAAAAAGTATAATAACACTTGTCCTGTCGTTCTTTCTTCTTCAATTCAGGCAACTCTTATCGGAAGATACGACAGTGATTACGGCAGAAGCAAGAAGGCAGGAGAGGAGCTCTTTTTTGAGTACGGCGCGCAAAGTGGCGCTAAGGTATTGGTTTATAGATTCCCCAACCTTTTTGGAAAGTGGTGTCGCCCGAATTATAATTCGGCTGTTGCAACCTTCTGCAATAACATAGCAAATGATTTGCCCATTACAGTCAATGACCCTAACGTACAGCTTGAGCTTCTCTATATAGACGACCTTGTGACAGAGATGCTTGACGCAATGGAAGGTAAGGAGCATCGTTGCGAGTTTGACGGTATTGATACAGTGCTTAGTGAAGATGGCAGATATTGTGCAGCACCTACGACTCATAAGGTGACTCTCGGTGAAATCGTTAACCTCCTTAACAGCTTTAACGAGCAGTCAAAAACCTTGATAATGCCCGAGATTCCAAACAACTCGTTTGCTAAAAAGCTTTATAGTACATATCTTTCATATTTACCTAAGGAGAAGGTGGCTTTCCCTTTGAAAATGAACGAGGATGCGAGAGGAAGCTTCACCGAGCTTTTGAAGACCGAAAAATGTGGTCAGTTTTCCGTTAATATTTCAAAGCCCGGAATTACCAAAGGACAGCATTGGCATCACACGAAGTGGGAGTTCTTTATAGTCGTTTCGGGACACGGACTCATTCAGGAGAGAAAAATCGGAAGCGATGAGGTGTTGAATTTTGAGGTTAGTGGCGACAAGATAGAAGCAATACATATGCTTCCCGGCTACACTCATAATATAATTAATCTCAGCGAGACCGAAAATCTTGTTACCGTTATGTGGGCAAACGAGCAGTTTGACCCAAGTCACCCCGATACATTTGGAGAAATAGTTGAATGACAGAGAGGATATTTAAGTGAGGCTTATTATTTTAGGAGCAGGTGGATACGGAAAAACCGTATACGACCTTGCAGAGCAAAGTGGCAAATATGATAGCATTTCTTTTCTCGACGATTCAAGTAACGATTCAAGGGTTATCGGTAAATGCGAGGAATATGAGAGATATATTTCAGACGATACTTACATATATCCTGCATTTGGAAATAATTCAGGACGTCTTACCTGGATAGAAACTCTCAAGGCAAAGGGTGCAAACATTCCAACAATCGTCCATTCAACAGCATACGTTAGTCCTAAGGTTAAGCTCGGTGTTGGAGTTGTGGTTTTGCCCGGTGCTATCGTCAATACCGACGTAATTGTCGGAGATGGCGTTATAGTGAATTGCAGCTCTGTTATTGACCACGGTTGCGTCATAGAGAACGGAGTTCACGTTTGTCTTGGCGCCATAATAAAGGCAGAAAACCAAATTCTCGATTGTATGAAGATCGAAGCCGGAGAAGTAATAGAAAACAGAAAATTTCCATTGAAAGAGGATAAATAATTATGGATATAAAACTTGATTATTCTGACGTTAGCTTCAAGAACGATGGTAGATTAAAGCTTTTAATCATCGTAGGAACAAGACCTGAGATTATCAGACTTGCTGCTGTTATCAATAAATGCAGAAAGTATTTTGATACGGTATTGGCACATACAGGGCAGAACTACGATTATAATCTTAACGGAATATTTTTCCGTGACCTGAAGCTTGCTGAGCCTGAGGTTTATATGGATGCCGTAGGCGACGATTTAGGGGCAACCGTTGGAAATATTATAAATTGCTCGTACAAGCTGATGAATGCGATAAAGCCGGATGCCTTACTTATTTTGGGAGACACAAATTCTTGCCTTTCGGCAATTTCTGCAAAGCGACTTCATATTCCGATTTTCCATATGGAAGCCGGTAATCGCTGTAAGGACGAGTGCTTGCCCGAGGAAACGAACAGAAGAATAGTCGATATTATTTCTGACGTTAATCTTGCTTATTCGGAGCATGCGCGACGTTATCTTGCCGAGTGTGGATTACCCAAGGAACGTACCTACGTTACGGGTTCTCCTATGGCCGAGGTTTTGCATGGAAATCTTGCAGATATTGAAAAGAGCGATATTTTGTCAAGGCTTGGGCTTCAGCCTAAAAAGTACATCTTGCTTTCAGCACACAGAGAGGAAAATATTGATACCGAAAAGAATTTCACAAGTCTCTTTAATGCGATTAATAAGCTTGCTGAAAAATACGATATGCCAATTCTTTATTCCTGCCATCCAAGAAGCAGAAACCGTCTTGACAAATCGGGCTTTGTCCTTGATAAGAGGGTAATAAGACATGAGCCTTTGGGCTTTCACGATTACAACCACCTGCAGATGAATGCCTTTGCAGTGGTTTCGGACAGTGGTACACTTCCCGAGGAAAGCTCGTTCTTTACTAGCATTGGAAGACCATTTCCTGCAGTTTGTATAAGAACTTCTACCGAGCGCCCCGAGGCGCTTGATAAGGCATGCTTTATACTTGCCGGTATTGATGAGGATAGCTTGTTGCAGGCTGTTACAACGGCTATTGATATGAATAATTCGGGCGATTTCGGTATTCCCGTGCCCTATTATACCGAGGACGTTTCGTCTAAGGTGGTTAAGATTATTCAGTCATATACGGGTGTAGTGAATAAAATGGTTTGGAGAAAGTATTAAAGTAAAATGAATGATTTTGTAGAAAAGAAAATTGAAAAACAAGCACGAGAGAGCTTTTTCAAGAAGCTTGCTATGCTGTCAATAATGCTTTATATAGTGTTGTACGTAACGTTTGACGCAACAAGGACAGAGTTTTCGTGGTTATCGTCTGTTTCTATATATTTTTGCTTGGCTTGTTGTGTGATTTTTGTATTAAGCAGAGGGACCATTAAGATTAATTATACGTCGGGAATGTTGTTGCTGTTTTTAATATTAGCTTACATCTCAACGTTATATACTCCGACAGATGAAAATATTGTTGTGCAGTATTTATATAGACTTTTTTCTTCTGTGATATTAGTTATGTTAATTTCAAATGTAGTTGAAACAAAGGAAGACGTAGAGAAAATTGTTGACGCTTTTATTTTTGCCGGTTTTTGTCTTGCGATTTTTTTGTATTTATCTTTTGGATTTCAGAATTTGCTGACGTCTTCAAACAGGATTGACAATCGTCATGGAAATTTGAATATAATTGGCCTCAATTGTACATTTTCCATTATATTTTCCGTATATAAAATAGTCACCAAAAAAAGCAAAAAGCGTTTTTTATACGCTTTGGTAACCGTTGTGTCATTTCCCGCAATAATGTTTTCAGGCTCAAGAAAAGCGATACTTGTGTTATTGGTAGCGCTTGTGGTTTTTTTCCTTTCTTATTCAAAAAACAAAGTAGTTGTTTCAAGAATTATAATAGCAATTTTAGCTCTATTAGTTATAGCGGCATTGATATATTACGTACCTGCTTTTAAAGTTATGAAAAGCAGAATTTTTTCAATGCTTGAATGGGCTTCCGGTGATAATAATACAATTACGGCAAGTAGTGATAGCAGTAGAATGATGTTCATAAAACGGGGGTTTGAAGCATTTTTGAACAGCCCTGTTTGGGGAAATGGATTTTTATATTCTTATCACTTGTTTGGCTTGTATGCTCACAATAATTATATTGAGCTATTAATGGATGGTGGAATAATATGTTTTGCTGCGTATTATTCGATATATTTGTACATATTAAGAAATTTTTTGAAGCATAGAAAAACAGGTGACAGAGCTTTTTCTTCTTTTTTGATAACGGTTTTAATAGCGCTTTTGTTCGCTGATATAGGGGTTGTGTCTTTTTATAACAGATACATTTTGATTTTAATAATAATTTGCTCGATAAATCCTTCAAAAAAGGAAGAATAGTTAAAATATAAAAGGAGAGTTGAGAGATGAATATTAAGCCTTTTGAAAAGAAAGTTTGGCTTGCTACACCGACAATGCACGGTGAAGAAATGAAGTACGTACAAGAAGCGTATGATACTAATTGGATGTCTACTGTGGGCAATAACATAAATGAGGTAGAAAGAATTGCTGCAGAAAAAGCTCAAATGAAATACGCTGTAGGGCTTTCTACGTGTACCGCGGCGCTTCATCTTGCAGTTAAGCACGCAGGGGAAACTCTTTACGGTAAACCTATGATAAGCCACGGCGCATTAGAGGGAAAACGAGTTTTTTGCAGTGATATGACCTTTGATGCAACACTTAATCCTGTTGTTTATGAAGGTGGTATTCCTATATTTATTGATACTGAAATAGAATCTTGGAATATGAGTCCTGTCGCTTTGGAGAAGGCTTTTGAAATGTATCCCGAGGTAAAGCTTGTGGTTTCTGCTGAATTATATGGCTTCCCGGGCAGAATGGATTTGATTAAAAAAATCTGCGAAGAACACGGGGCATTGTTAATAGAAGATGCCGCTGAGGCTATGGGCGCTACGATTAATGGTAGACAGTGTGGTTCTTTTGGAGATTATTCTGCTATTAGTTATAATGGTAATAAAATAATTACGGGTTCTTCGGGTGGATGCTTTTTAACTAATGATATTGCCGTTGCAAATAAAGTTCGCAAATGGTCAACGCAGTCAAGAGAAAATGCTCCTTGGTATCAGCACGAGGAGGTTGGTTATAACTATCGTATGAGCAACGTGATAGCAGGTGTTGTTCGAGGTCAATATCCGTATTTAGAAGAGCACATAGCAAGAAAAAAGGCAATTTACGAGCGATACAAGAGGGGCTTTGAGGATTTGCCGGTACGAATGAATCCTATAACGGATAATACTGAACCTAATTATTGGCTTTCTGCTATAATTATAGACAAAGATTATATGTGCAAACAGGTCAGAGATGATTCAACAGCTATATATATATCAGAAAAAGGAAAGACGTGTCCAACACAAATACTCGAAACGCTTGCAAAATATAATGCTGAGGGAAGACCAATATGGAAGCCTATGCATATTCAGCCGATGTACAGAATGCATGAATTCATAACTTGTCAGGGAAGTGGACGTTGTGGAACTAATGCATATATTGCAGGCGAAGTGGCAGACGTTGGGGCTGACATTTTTGACAGGGGTCTGTGTTTGCCAAGCGATATTTCAATGACAACAGAACAGCAGGATATAATAATTGAAATTGTAAAATCATGTTTTATGTGAGGTATTTGAATGAAAAACAAAAAAGGTTTTTATGAAAGATTTATAAAAGTACCGCAAGACGTTTTTTTAGCTACAGTTGCGCTTATTTTGTTGAGTCCGGTTTTGCTTGTTGTAGCAATTTTAGTTAGGGTTAAATTAGGTAGTCCGATTGTTTTCAAGCAAGAAAGAGCAGGCAAGAACGGAAAACCTTTTAATATGTACAAGTTTCGTTCTATGTCTGACGAAAGAGATGAAAACGGAAATTTATTGCCTGACGAACAACGATTGGGAAGATTTGGCAAAATACTTCGTGCCACTTCTTTAGACGAGCTTCCTACTCTTTGGAATGTTGTTAATACAAACTGTTCTTTGTGTGGACCGAGGGCTTTATATTTGAAGTACATACCAAGATATTCAGAGCATCAGAAAAGAAGACTTGAGGTTCGCCCCGGAATTACCGGGCTTGCGCAAGTAAATGGAAGAAATGCGATTAGTTGGGAAGAAAAATTTAATTATGACGTTCAATACGTAGATAATATTACGTTCGTTGGAGATTGGAAGATAATGTTCCGGACTGTTGGAAAGGTATTAAAACGAGAAGGTATATCTTCTGCTACCTCTGTAACAATGGAAGAATTTATGGGAAGCGAAGAACGTACGCTTAATAAATAATATAAAAAGAAAAGCTCTTTGCTTTCGTAAGTTTTTTTATCGGTAGTATTTTTTGCATAAAATAGATTGGAGAATGATATAATGAAGATTTTATTTACAAGTATAGGCCGTCGTGTAGAGCTTGTTCAAGCGTTCAGAAAAGCAGCAGAGGATTTGAAGGTTGATTTGACTATAATTGGTGCGGATATGTCGTCAGATGCTCCTGCGTTGTATTTTTGCGACGAAACACAGATTGTATGTAGAATTAAAGATAAAAACTATATTCCACAACTTCTTTCTATTTGTGAGCTTGAAAAAGTAGACTGTCTGATCCCAACCATTGATACGGATCTTTTGCTTCTTTCTGAAAATAAAAATAAGTTTGAAGCTGTTGGAACAAAGGTTTTGATATCTGCAACGGATAAAATAAAATTGTGCAGAGATAAAAATTATACTTCTGATTATTTTATTTCTTGTGGCTTGAAGTCTCCTTTGTCTGTAAACAGTGTTGAAGCATACGAGAAGCTGGTGCAGAATGGTACAGTTGATTTTCCTGCCTTTATAAAGCCTAAAGACGGAAGCTCAAGTATTGATGCTTATAAGGTTGGAAATCTTGAGGATTTGAAGCTTTATGCGGAAAAAATCAAGGATTACGTTATCCAGCCTTTCGTTAAAGGAAGAGAATTCACCATAGATATTTTTTGCGATTATGACGGAAACCCCGTGTTTATTACTCCAAGGGAACGAATTGCTGTTCGTTCCGGCGAGGTGTTAAAAACAAGGATTACTCAAGACGACGTTATGATTTCTGAAATGTTACGTTTGATTGATGACTACAAGCCTTGTGGACAGATTACGGTTCAGCTTATACAAGATGAAAATACGGGCGACAACTATTATATAGAAATAAATCCTCGTTTCGGTGGAGGTGCTCCTTTAAGTATTAAAGCCGGTGCAGACAGTGCAAAAGCAGTTTTGCAAATGTTAAGTGGAGAGACACTGAAATATCAGAATAAAGCTGCAAAAGACGGTGCAATTTACAGCCGATTTGACCAAAGCATATGTGTTAACGAAGGAGAAAAAATTGATTGAAATTGAAAATATAACAGAGGCTTCGAATTATTTTCAATCGCTAAATGTGATTATCTTTGATTTGGATGACACTTTATATAGCGAAAAAGAGTATGTTCGAAGTGGTTATCGAGCTATAGCTAATGCATTTCCACACGTAGAACGTATGGAAGAAAAGTTATGGCAAGCCTTTGAACAAAACAAGTCTGCAATAGATGAGGTCTTGATTTCAGAGGGCATTTACGATGAAGATCTGAAGCAAAAATGTCTTTCTTTATATCGTTTTCATCAGCCTGAAATCAGTTTTTATAAGGGGGCAAAGGAGCTTCTCCTACAGCTTCGTAAAAATGGGTATAAGCTTGGTATTATTACTGATGGCAGACCTGAAGGTCAAAGAGCAAAAATCAAGGCACTTGGTTTGACTGAGCTGGTTGATGATATTATAATTACGGATGAGCTTGGAGGCCCCGAATATCGTAAACCTAACAAGGCCTCGTTTGTGAAAATGCAGGAGAGATTTCAATTTCCGTTTGAAGAAATGTGTTATGTTGGCGACAATATAAAGAAGGATTTTATAGCTCCGGAATTACTTGGCATGAGATGTATTTGGTTTAGAAACAGCGATGGCTTATATTACGTAGGGAAGTAGGCGAATGGAATGAACATTTTATTTATTACCTTGTTTGACGTTAAGAGTATTGAAAATCACGGTATATATGAGGATTTATTAAGAGAATTTTCAAAAAAAGAGCATAATGTTTATATTGTTTCTCCTACAGAAAGAAGAAATAACGAAAAGACACATTTTATAAAAAGTGGAAACGTGGATATTTTGAAGGTTAGAACCGGAAACGTTCAAAAGACAAATTTGATTGAAAAGGGCATATCAATGGTTCTTCTTGAGACACAATTCATATCTGCTATAAAGAAAAATTTGTCGCATGTGAAGTTTGATTTGGTATTGTATTCAACTCCTCCGATTACATTGGCGGGCGCTGTTCAGTATATCAAAAAACGCGATGGAGCTAAAACATATTTGCTTCTTAAGGATATTTTTCCCCAGAATGCAGTAGACATAGGGATGATGAGTAAAACCGGTGTTAAAGGAATCCTGTACAAGTATTTCAGAAATAAAGAAAAGAAGCTTTATGCGATGTCTGATAAAATCGGATGTATGAGTCCTGCCAATGTTGATTTTGTTTTGAAACATAATTTGGAGGTTGATGCTAATAAGGTCGAGGTTTGTCCGAATAGCATTGAACCTTGTGATATGTCTATATCACAAGAAGAACGTATTTCGATAAGAAAAAAGTATGATATTCCAATTGACAAAAAGGTTTTTGTTTATGGAGGAAATTTAGGAAAGCCTCAAGGAATACCCTTTTTAATTGAGTGCTTGAAAAGCCAGGCCGAAAATGAACAGGCATATTTTTTAATTGTGGGTAACGGTACGGAATATTATATGTTGGATGCTTATATAAACGAATTTCATCCCCAAAACGTGAAATTAATGAAAAAACTCCCCAGAGATGATTATGACAGAATGGTTGCTGCTTGTGAAGTGGGAATGATTTTCCTTGACCATAGATTTACTATACCAAATTTTCCAAGCAGATTGCTTTCATATATGCAGGCAAAGATTCCTGTTATGTGTGTTACTGATTCAAATACCGATATTGGAAGAATTGTTGAAGATAACGGTTTTGGTTGGTGGTGCAAGAGCGATAACGTAGATTCGTTTGCAGATTTGACAAAGACAATTTGTTGTACGGATTTAAGTGAAATGGGGAATAAGGCGTGGGACTTTTTGAATGAGAATTATACTGTAGAATTAAGTTATAAAACAATCATGAAAAGCTTTGAAGAAAATAAGTAATAATACGACAGACGGCACATTTTTTGTGTTGTCTGTCTTTTTTCTTATAAAATATGCTTCAACTGTAATTTAGATTTGCTTTGATAAAAATTCTATTTTCACTAAAAATTCCTCTAAAATATAAAAATTACTTGCAATTTAATAAATATTTATTAAAATTTGCGTGTTATTATATAGTAAACGTTGAAGGAGGAATTGAATATGAATGAAAAAGATTTTGAAATAATAAATGAAAATCAGGAGCAGACCGAAAACATCAATCCCATTGTGAATGAGGTTGAGAGCGAAGAGGCAGAGGCTGTGCTTGAGACCGAGAAGGCAGAAGAGCCGGTTGAAGCTCAGGAGAGTGTTGAAGAGGCAAAGCCTGAAACGCCTCAAAATGATTTTGTCAAGAGCGAGGAGACTGTTAATCAAGGCGACGAAAGCAGCTATGGTGGATTTTCACAAAAGTGGAACTACGAGAAGGTCGAGGCAAAGGCAAAGCGTCAGAACAGATTTCTGAAGTGGACTGCAATAGCAATGTCCTTTCTCTTTGTTGCTACGCTTTCGGTTTTTATTACTTATTATACAATGTCGCAAAAATCAGATAAGCCTAACTCTTCGCCCATCGAGTATTCGACAGCTGTAAATTCAAATCTGCCTATTGCCGAAAAGGTGAATAATGCGAATTATACGCCAATCCCCGAGGTTTCCGACAAGTATACCGGCAAAGAGCTTACGAGTCAGGAGATAATCGCATTGGCTACCCCCAGCGTTGTCGGAATAAGAACGATGGTTGAACAGAATTACGGCTATTTCTTTGGTACTCAGACCTATGAGGGCGTTGGCTCAGGTTTCATAATTACGAGTGACGGCTACGTTGTTACTAACTATCACGTAATTGCTGATGCCGTGAGTATTAAGGTTATTCTTTCGGACGGAACCGAGTATGAAGCCGAAATTGTTGGATATGACCAGCTTTCAGACGTAGCTGTGCTGAAGGTTGACGCGCAAAATCTTCCTGCTCTCGTTATAGGTAATTCGGATGTAGTGGTTGAGGGTGATACGGTTATTGCAATCGGTTGTCCTTCGGGAATTGACCTTGCAGGAACTGCGACCAGAGGAATGGTTTCTAAGGTAAACAGAGATATTTCTATCACCGACGCTTACGGAAGAGTTCAGAAGAAGATGAGCGTTATTCAGATTGACGCCGCTATTAACCCCGGCAACTCGGGTGGTCCTTTGCTCAATTCGAGAGGTGAGGTCATCGGAATTAATACCCTTAAGCTTTCATCGACAAGCTACGAGGGAATAGGCTTTGCGCTTCCAATTAACGGAGTAATGAAGCTTGTTGACCAGATTTGCGAAAACGGAGCAGTGGTTGACCGTCCAAGTGATAGCTTTGTAACAGGAAAAGCAATGCTTGGTGTTTCGGGTGATACAATCACCGAGGCAGAGTCGAAGTATTATGAGCTTCCACTGGGTGTTTGCGTGTATTTCTTAACACCCGGCGCACCTGCTCAGCAGGCAGGCATAAAGAGAAGTGACATTATCGTAGCCTTTGACGGCAAGGACGTCACTACCTACGAGGAGCTTGAGGAGTTAATTGCAAGCAAGCGTCCCGGCGATAAGGTAGTTGTCAAGGTTTATCGCGATTCGGAATATAAAGAATTTGAAGTAACGCTTACAGAGGCATCGGAATAACAAAAATGGCTGTAAAAAACTAAATTAGTTTTTTACAGCTTTTTGTTTGCCTTATAAAGCTTTCTACAAGCATAATAAGTTTTATCTTTAATTTTAGTAATATAAAACTAAAATTAAACAAATTATGCTTTTTGGGAGTCCGGAGGGCGCTTTTTGGTAAAAAGCACCCTCCGGTTTTATGAGAGCTCGCTTTTTTACAGTCCCCTTTTGTTTGTGTTTGCTATATATCGAGATTACAAGCGTTGGAGACACCCGGGGTTCTGCCGAGGGTGGTGTTGTCGGTGGTTCTGTCACGAAGTGCTTCGATTGGATTGGGCGCTGTTTCGAAGCGATAATCCTGTCCGTTTTGCCTGATATAATCTTCGATAATCGTGTGACTTTCGATGCTGTTCAGATTGTTGTTGACTATATTCTGGTATTTGAAGAAATTGGCATCGTGTGGAAGGGTGTTCACGCATTGGTAGTTTTCAAGATTTGTTGTCATCTGTACCGAGTTTTCAAGCACAGTTCTCACGTATGGGATATTTGATTCGAGAGTGAGAACAGAGGGGAAGGTTCCGTTTGAGCCGATGACCATTTCAGGCTCCTTCTTCTCTATATGACGAAGCAGGTCGGATGCAACGTGGAGATGTGTAACCTCCTGCTCGAAGAGCATTTCCCAGATTTCCTTGAGGTTGCAGTCTGTTTCGGTGCAGTATGCCGAATAGTAGAGGTACGCCTCGGTGTATTGGTGCATAACGAGGTTTTCAAGCCAAGTTGCACATGGGTCAAGGAGGCTTCCGTAGTGGGTTACGTGGTCTTCTTCTACCATACCGATTTCCTGGTACAAAAATCTGCCTCGTTCGTTGGGGTAGGCTGTGCAGACGTTCATATAGTAGTTCATTGTTTGCTGTTCGGCAGCAGTAATAATGCCGACGTTCAGTTTTGTCTGAGGAGATGCAGTCTTGTTGTTTATTGAATAGCGCACTGTGTCGAGTGGGTGTCTGTAGTGTGAAACGGTGGGTCTTGCAGGCATAATTTCGGTATAGCCACCTACGAGCCTTTCAGCCTTGACTCCCGTTTCCATATCCAAGAAATCGGAATATCTGTACAGGTGGTCAAAGTCCTCAAGCAGAGCAAAGTCGAGCGCCTTTTTTACGTAGGCGTCGGGCTCGTTTTTGGCAAGCCAGGCAGTAAGGTCAACGGCAACCTGCTCGTAGCCGATCGTGTGCTCAAGCAGAGTTTCGTCGCTGGGCTTGAGAAGTCCGACCAGCTTTTGCTGCTGTTGTTCCGAACGGCGAATAAAGGCGAGCACTCGCCTTAGCTCGTTGTCGTTGCAGTTTCTTGAAAATTGATGAGTAAACCAATTCGCCTCAAATTCTGTACCGTTCATAAGAATTACTCGGCATCTTGTATATGGGTCAGCCCATTTATCGTAGCTCATAGGACGGATTTTGTCCCAATCCATCATAATCTTTTCGAGCGTTTTGGGTGTTAAATCAAGTGGATTCATAGTATCTTCCTTTCAGGTTATTGTTTTTTCTCCTGTATTAGTATACGCAAAAGAACGAAAATGTTGTAAAACGAAAAACTAATTTGTATAATATGTTGAAAAACCAAGATGATTATGGTATAATAACCTCAAAGAGATGGCTTCCACCCCATCGGCAAAGCAAGGCTTTGCTATTAAAGACTTGCGTCTTTAACTTGGAGGTGCAAAATGAAATACGTAAAAATAGGAAATAAGCTTGAAGCTTCAGCCGTTTCGCTTGGCTGTATGCGAATGGGTGGCTTGGATGAAAAAAGGGTAGACGCTATAATGGACACTGCCATAGAAAATGGCATTAATTTCTTTGACCATGCAGATATTTACGGAAAAGGAAATGCCGAGAGGGTTTTTGGCGAATATCTGAAGCGTCATAACGGTAAAAGGGATGAAATAATAATTCAGACAAAGTGCGCCATTCATGACGGGCAGTATGATTTTTCAAAGGAGCATATCTTGAAATCTGTTGACGGAAGTCTTTCACGTCTTGGAGTAGAATATGTTGACGTTTTGTTGCTTCATCGCCCCGATACGCTTATGGAGCCCGAGGAGGTTGCTCAGGCGTTTGACGAATTGGAGGCATCGGGAAAAGTCAGACACTTTGGTGTATCAAATCAAAATATGACCCAAATAGAGCTTTTGAAAACAGCTGTGAAACAGCCACTTATCATAAATCAGCTTCAATTTTCTGTAACCGAGGCAGGAATGGTAACATCGGGCATGAACGTGAATATGAAAAATGCAGAGTCGGTGATGCACGATGGTTCTTTTTTGGAGCATAGTAGAATTAAGGGGATTACAATTCAAGCATGGTCGCCTTTTCAGTATGGATTTTTTGAGGGCAATTTCGTGGATAATGATGAATTTCCCAATCTTAACCAAAAGCTTGCTGAAATTGGCGAAAAATACGGCATTACAAAAACGGGTGTCGCAGCGGCATGGATATTACGTCACCCTGCAAAAATGCAGTTGATTGCAGGGACTATGAACCCTGAGCATCTCGAGGAAATTTGTAAAGCTTGCGACGTTGTACTTACACGTTCGGAATGGTATGAAATATATCGTGCCGCAGGACATAGGTTACCGTGACGAAAAAACACGGATAAACGTATAATCATGAAGGGATATTACGGATGATTTTTATGAGGTATCCCAATGGTAAAGCAAAGGGCTATGACGACGGATTTCAAAAGGAGAGCTTGAAATGAAGAACTTATTGTTAATTGGTGATTCAATCAGAAGGGGATACGATACGTCTGTGAAAAAGACGTTGGAGGGCAAAGCGAACGTTATTTTTCCCGAAGAAAACTGCCGTTTTGCCTCGTACGTTTTGAGATATTTTCACGAATATATCAATGGTATAAATCCCGGGGAGATAGACGTAATACATTGGAATGCAGGCTTGTGGGATTGCCTCAGACTTTTTGAGGAGGACCCTCATACTCCACTCGATTTTTATGCTTATTACATAGATCGAATTTGCTTAAGAATTAAAAAGCTGTGCCCTGATTCAAAGGTTATTTTTGCTACTTCTACCTCAGTTCTTTCTGAGAAAATGGGCAAAAACTTCAAGAGATACAACGAAGAAATAGAGCAATATAACGAGACTGCTGTAAATATTGTCAAGAAATATGGCTTTAAGGTTAACGATATGTATGCTCTGTCTAAGAGTCTTCCCGAAGAAGCTCATTCCGACCCCGTACATTATTACACACCTCTTGGAACTCAGGTGTTTACAAGTCAGGTATTATCGATGGTGTTACCCGAGCTTGATATTCATGAGGAGCTTGAGTACCGTGAAGAAATGTATACAGACAAGCCTGTTGGAATATGAATTTGAAAAAGGAGAACTATAATGAAGTGTGAGAGCCTTTTCGAAACGATAGATACGCTTCAAAAAGAATATATAAATTTTTTGATCGACGTGTGTAATATCGAAAGCCCGAGTGACTATAAGGAAGGTGTAGATAGGGTAGGCAGATATTTTATTGATAAAGCACTTGAAAAGGGTTGGAAGGTTGAAACTCAGCATCAGGAAATATCGGGCGACGTAGTTTGTATTACAATGAACGACTGCGCAGAAAATGAGGCTGTCTGTTTTTCGGGTCATATGGACACCGTTCACCCTTTAGGTTCTTTTGGAGAAACTACTACGTATTGTGACCAAGAAAAAATCTACGGTCCGGGTGTAATTGATTGCAAGGGTGGAATTGTAGCTGCGTTTATGGCAATGGACGCTCTTGAAAGATGTGGCTTCAAAGCAAGACCGATAAAGCTCATCCTTCAAAGTGACGAGGAAAACGGAAGTCGTAACAGTAAAAAAACCACCGTGGATTATATGGCAGAAAAGGCAAAAGGCTGTATAGCTTTTTTGAACACCGAAGGAGGCAAAAAGAACGGTCATACGGTTTCTACAAAGGGTATTTGTAAATTTCGATTTGATATAGTTGGAAAATCGGTACATTCTTCGCGTTGTGATAAGGGGGCGAGTGCAATTTGTGAAGCCGCTCAGAAGATTATAAGACTCGAACAGTATAAGGACAGAAATGCAATCACGTGTAACTGTGGTATCATCAATGGTGGAAGTGCAGAGAACACTGTTCCTGAGAATTGCAGCTTTACGGCAGATTTCAGATATAAGACCGAAGAGCAAAGAATGGAGATAATGAAGGTTGCAAACGAGATAGCCAATAACTCCTTTATTGAAGGCACAACTTGTACCCTTACTCTTGCAAGCACCCGTTGTGCTATGGTAAAAACAGAGAAAAATCTTGAGCTTTTTGAAAAGGTGAAGAAAATATATCTTGAGAACGGCTTGGGTGATATCGAAATGGTTGAAGGCTTAGGTGGTACTGATGCTGCCGATATGACTCAAAGGGGCATTACCTGTCTTGAAAGCTTTGGCGTTTTAGGTGAGGGCATTCATAGGCTCACCGAGTTTGCTTATATTGATTCGCTTGCCTGGGCAGCCAAAAAAATGGCGGCAGTTACATATTGTATTCAGTAGACTTTGGCATCAACGCAAAATAGTTTTTGAAAAATGTATACTTTTTACCTATTTTGTGGTATCATAATACCATATCATAAGATAGGATGAATTTATGAAGCTGAACAAAAAATCACTGATTGACAGTTTAATAATAGGAGCAGCACTCTTTTCGATGTTTTTTGGGGCGGGAAATATGATATTCCCGCCTTTTCTGGGATTTGAATCGGGAAACGAGTGGCTGTCGGGCTTTTTTGGATATTATATTGCAGATATAGGACTCGCCATACTTGCCATAATTGCGCAGATAAACAGAGGCTCGTTCGACGACGTTCTTTCCCCACTCGGCAGGACGGCAAGCACGGCATTGATGCTTTCTATTATTTTGTGCCTCGGTCCGTTTATAAGCATTCCACGTACCTGCGCAACGACGTTTGAGCTGGCAATTCTGCCAAACCTTCCTACTGCAAGCGTATTTCTTTTCAGCGTTATATTTTTTGGAATAACCCTGAGCTTGTCTTTTAATGAGACAAAGGTAGTTGATATAGTGGGAAAGGTTTTGACTCCTGTGTTGATAATAGGATTGTTATTTTTGATTATAAAGGGTATTATTGACCCTATTTCGAGCGTGATTGACACAAAGAAAACACTGTCTCCTGTCGGAGCAGGCATAGAGGCCGGGTATCAATCCATGGACGTGCTTGGCGCTGCCGTGTTTGGCGTTCTCGCAATCGGGGGTGCAATTCAGCGTGGCAATAAGGACAGGCGCTCGGTCAGAGACGTGACGCTTGGAGCGAGTCTCGTTGCAGGCTTGGGGCTTTTTGTAATATACTTAGGACTGACCTACCTTGGTGCAACCGTGTCAACTCTCTTCAATATGCATACCTCGAGAGCAGAGCTTCTTCTCAGCATAGTAGAGCTTTTGCTCCCTCAAAAATTCGGATTGATTTTCTTTGGTATTATTGCAGGGCTTGCTTGTATGACTACGTCGGTTGCTCTTACAAGCTCGGCATCAAAATATCTGCAAAAGCTGTTTCGGGACAAGCTCAGCTATAAAACCTGGGTAATAATTATCTGCGTTTTCAGCGCAGTAGCTTCTTCGCTTGGCGTTGAAGGGCTGGTGGCTCTTGCTTCACCCGTATTGACGGTTGTTTACCCACCTATTCTTGCAATGGTAATAATGAGCTTTTTTCACAAGTGGCTCACACCTCTGGCATACAGATTAGCTGCAGGGGGAGCTTTTCTTTATGGAGTAGCTGATGCGATTGCAGGCTTTGGAATAAGGCTTGATTTGATTTCTTATTTACCGTTTTTTGATATGGGAATGGGCTGGATATTGCCGACTTTGGTGCTTGCGTTGATAGGAAATATAAAAAAATTTTCAAAAAACTCTTGACAAATAAAAACAATAGTGGTATAGTTTAATCATCAAAGAATTCAAAGGTTATGACGAAGACGGTTTTGTAGCTTGTTTTCAGAGAGTCGGCGTGTGGTGCGAGCCGATAACAGACTTACAAAAATACCTATCACTTCCGAGCCGGTGCGCTGAACGCTTTTGTCAGTAAGTGGACCCGTGATTGCTGCGTAAATGCATAGGAATTGATTGATTCCAAGAGTGGCAGGTTTTTCCTGCAATTTGAGTGGTACCGCGAGTGATTATTATATCACCCGTCTCAAAAAAATGAGATGGGTGATTATTTTTTTTATTGAATGGAGGATATAACAATGGCAACAACTTCAAAAACAAAGCTTCTGGAAGTAGCACGTAGAATTAAAGAGATGCGTGAGATTGACGGAATTAGTATTGAAGAAATGGCTGAAAAAACGGAGGTATCCGTTGAAGCGTACAAGGAATATGAGGCAGGAAATGCCGACTTCCCCTTTTCGTTTATACATAAATGCTCACTTGTTTTCAACATTGATATGACCGATATCCTTGAAGGAAAGAGCGCAAATCTTCGTTCTTATACGATAACAAGAAAGGGAGACGGTCAGGAGACTGCAAAGGAAAACGGCATTGAAATCCAAAGTCTTGCTCCTAAGTTCAAGGGTAAGATCGCCGAGCCTTATTGGGTAAAGTACGATTATGAGCCTGAGCTTCAGGATAAGCCGATTAATCTTGCAACTCACTCGGGACAGGAGTTTGACCTCGTTATGAGTGGACGACTCAAGGTGCAAATCGGTGACAACGTTGAGTATCTCAGCGAGGGTGACAGCATCTATTACAACAGCTCAACACCTCACGGAATGATAGCCGTTGACGGTAGAGAATGTCTCTTTGTGGCAGTCGTTCTTCCCGGTGAATCAAAGGCAGAGCCCGAGGTAAGACAGACAATCGTTGCAAGCAGCTCAAAGGCAGAGCTTGTCAGTGACAAGTTCGTAAAGACAGTTGAGGACGAAAACGGCACTCCTCTCAAGATTGATTTTGAAAACGAGGATAAGTTCAATTTTGCATTTGACGTCGTTGACGCCATTGCAAAGAAAAATCCCGATAAGCTTGCAATGATTCATATCAGCCGAGACAAAGAGGAGAGACGCTTTACCTTTAACGATATGAAGCGTCATTCGGCACAGGTGGCAAATTACTTTACTTCTCTTGGAATAAAGAAGGGGGATAGAGTAATGCTTGTCCTCAAGCGCCACTATCAGTTCTGGTTCTCAATCCTTGCTCTCCATAAAATCGGCGCAATTGCAATCCCTGCAACCAATCTTTTGTTGGCTCACGATTTCGACTACCGTTTCAACGCAGCAGGCGTATCGGCAATCGTATGTAGTTCCGATGGAGAAATTGCAAACGAAGTAGATATAGCACAAAAGGTTAGCCCCACCCTTACAACCAAAATTCTGGTTGGTGGCAAGAAAGAAGGCTGGCACGACTTTTGCGAGGAATATCCACGCTTTAGCGCACACTATTACAGAACAGAGGAATCTCCTTGTGGCGATGATATGATGCTTATGTTCTTCACGTCGGGTACAACGGGCTATCCCAAGATTGCAGCTCATTCGTACAAATATGCGCTTGGACATTACGTTACTGCAAAGTATTGGCACATGGTAGATACCGAAGGAGTGCATTTTACAATTTCCGATACAGGCTGGGGCAAGGCTCTCTGGGGCAAGCTCTACGGTCAGTGGCTTTGCGAGGGTGCAGTATTCACCTATGACTTTGACAGATTTGATGCTTCCGACATTCTTCCGATGTTCGCGAAGTATAATATAACCACCTTCTGCGCACCACCTACAATGCTTCGTATGATGATTAAAGAGGATATTTCAAAGTACGATTTGTCCTCGGTTAAGCATATGACAACTGCAGGAGAAGCACTCAACCCCGAGGTTTATTATCAGTTTGAAAAGCTTACGGGACTTCAGATTATGGAGGGCTTCGGTCAGACCGAGCTTACTCTTACAATTGCCAACCTTGCCGGTGCGCCTCATAAGATAGGCTCGATGGGTAAACCCGTACCTCTTTATGACGTTGAAATTCTTGATGCCGACGGCAATCCCGTTCCGGATGGTGAAAACGGAGAAATCTGCGTTAAAATAAGCGAAAAAATTCCTTGTGGACTTTTCCTCGGTTATTACAACAATGAAGAAAAGACACGTGAGGTAATGTACGACGGCTATTATCATACGGGCGACGTTGCTTGGCGTGACGAGGACGGATTTTTCTGGTACGTTGGACGTACCGACGACGTTATCAAATCATCGGGCTATCGCATAGGTCCGTTCGAGATTGAAAGCGTAATTATGGAGCTTCCTTACGTTCTTGAGTGTGGCGTTTCTGCTGCACCCGACGAGGTAAGAGGTCAGGTGGTAAAGGCAAGCATCGTGCTTGTTAAGGGTAAAGTGCCCACCGAAGAGCTTAAAAAGGAAATCCAGAACTATGTCAAGGAGCATACTGCCCCGTATAAGTATCCGAGAATTGTCGTGTTCAGAGATGAGCTTCCCAAAACTATCAGTGGAAAAATCCAAAGAAATAAGCTTTAATAAAAAAATATATTGACAAATCCCTTTTAATGTGATATAATTGCCTTATTCAAGAAAAGGCTTTGACGAAGAGTATATCGATTGTATTTATGCAAAGAGAGACGACGGATGGTGAGAGTCGGAGATAAGTTTCGGTATTTGTAGCTTCTGAGCCGAGAGGAAGAAAGTGAAAACGAGTAGACCCTCTCCGTGATTGCTGCGTGAACGCATAGGAATTGATTGATTCCAAGAGGGGCAGGCTTCCTGCAACTTGAGTGGTACCGCGGGCATTGTTAAACAAGCTCGTCTCAAGGATTTATATCTTTGGGACGAGATTTTTTTGTCCCGATTGGAGGAGAAGAATGCAACAGATTACAGGACTTGATTTCAAAATCAAGGAAATGGCGGGGCGTATCAAGGAGCTAAGAGAGATCGTAGGGCTCACCCCCGAAGAAATGGCAACGAAAACAGGCATAACTCTTGAAGAATATCTCAGCTGTGAAAGGGGAGAAAGCGACTTAGCGTTTGCATTTATTTATAGATGCGCGCTCGCTCTCAACGTAGACGTAACCGATATTATCGAAGGACACAGCCCAAAGCTTAAGACTTATATGGTCACGAGAAGTGGAATGGGACAGAAGATTGAGCAGGCTCACGATATGACCTACTACAACCTTGCCTCAGCTTTTCGTAACAGAATTGCAGAGCCCCTTTACGTGCGCGCTTCATATAGTGTCGAGGCTCAGCATCAGGATATCGAGCTTACAACTCACGCAGGTCAGGAATGTGATATTATTATCGAAGGACACCTAAAGGTTCAGGTTGGCGAGCATAAGGAGGTTCTCGGACCCGGCGACAGTATATATTATAACAGCTCAACCCCTCACGGAATGATAGCCGTTAACGGCAAGGATTGTCTCTTTTATGCAATCGTTCTCAATCCTACAGGAGAGCCTATTCCCGAGCTTCAGCCTGCGCCTGCAGTGTTGAACGACAGACAGCTTCCCAAGGATACCGAGGAGCGTGTTTATCGTAAGTTTATCGACACTGTTGAAGACGAAAACGGAACGCCTACCTCAATTACCTTCAAAAATGAGGATAAGTTCAATTTTGCCTTTGACATCGTTGACGCTATTGCCGATAAGTCACCCGACAAGATGGCAATGCTACATATTTCACTTGACAAGACAGAAAGACGCTTTACCTTCAAGGATATGAAAAAGCTTTCTGCTCAGGCAGCCAACTACTTCAAATCCCTTGGAATAAAGAAGGGTGACAGAGTAATGCTGGTACTCAAGCGTCATTATCAGTTCTGGATTGCAATGCTTGGACTTCACAAGCTTGGTGCAATCGCAGTTCTCGCAACTAATCAGCTCCAGGAGCACGACTTTGAATATCGCTTCAATTCTGCAGGAATATCGGCAGTTATCTGTACTCCCGACGGAGATACAGCTCATCAGGTAGAGCTTGCTATCGAGAAGTCGCCTACGGTTACTATTAAAATTATGGTTGGCGACAATATCAGAGAAGGCTGGCGAAGCTTTGACGAGGAACGCTCGCTCTTCAGTACTCATTTTTACAGAACCGAAGATACTCCGTGTGGTGACGATTTGATGCTTATGTTCTTCACGTCGGGTACAACGGGCTATCCTAAGATTGCAGCCCATTCCTACAAATACGCGCTCGGTCATTTCCATACTGCAAAGTATTGGCATACCGTTGACCCCAACGGCTTGCATTTTACAATTTCCGATACAGGCTGGGCAAAGGCTATGTGGGGCAAATTCTACGGTCAGTGGCTTTGCGAGGCGGCAACCTTTGTATATGATTTTGACAGATTTGATGCTTCTGACATTCTTCCAATGTTCGCAAAGTATCATATAACTACCTTCTGCGCACCACCTACAATGCTTCGTATGATGATTAAAGAGGATATTTCAAAATACGATTTGTCCTCGGTCAAGCATATGACGACAGCTGGTGAAGCGCTCAACCCCGAGGTTTACAATCAGTTTGAAAAGCTTACCGGCTTGCAAATTCTCGAGGGCTTCGGTCAGACCGAGTCTACTATGATTATAGGTAATCTTGTCGGCACGTCGCACAAGGTTGGCTCAATGGGTAAGCCTGCACCAATCTATCAGGTAGAGCTGCTTGATGCCGACGGAAATCCCGTCAAGGACGGCGAAAACGGAGAAATCTGTGTCAAGGTCAGCGACGGTGCACCCTGTGGTCTCTTTACGGGATATTATCTCAACGAAGAAAAGACACGTGAGGTATGGCACGACGGCTACTACCATACAGGAGACGTTGCGTGGCGTGACGAGGACGGCTTTTATTGGTATGTCAGCCGAGTTGACGACGTTATCAAGTCGTCGGGCTATCGCATAGGTCCGTTCGAGATTGAAAGCGTAATTATGGAGCTTCCCTACGTTCTTGAGTGTGGCGTATCTGCTGCACCCGACGAGGTAAGAGGTCAGGTGGTAAAGGCAAGCATCGTGCTTGTTAAGGGCACAGAGCCCACCGACGAGCTTAAAAAGGAAATCCAGAACTACGTAAAGAGCAGAACTGCTCCGTATAAATATCCGAGAATAGTAGTATTCAAGGACTCACTTCCCAAGACAGTAAGTGGAAAAATTCAAAGGAATAAGCTATAATGAAATATAAAAGAATAACCATTTTATGTGGTCATTACGGAAGTGGCAAGACCAATATTGCCGTCAATTTAGCCTTCAGGCTAATTCAAGATGTAGACAGCGTAACGGTTGCCGATATGGATATTGTCAATCCGTATTTCAGAACGAAGGACAGCCAGAAGGAGTTCGAAGAGGCTGGCATCAAGCTGATAGCTTCTGCTTTTGCAGGCTCAAACGTAGACCTGCCCTCACTCCCACAGGAGATGTACTCGCTGATTGACGACAAGTCAAGCCACTGTATACTTGATATAGGTGGAGACGAGCGTGGAGCATTGGTGCTTGGCAGATACGAGCCCTTTATCAAGGAAGAAAACGACTACGAAATGCTCTTCGTTTTCAACGCCTGCCGACCATTGACTCCCGATGCCGATTCGGCGCTCGAGGTAATGCGTGAAATTGAGTGCGCAGGTAAAATTTCCTTCACGGGAATTATAAACAATTCAAACATCGGAGAAGAAACCACTCCCGAGACTGTACTGAATTCACAGTCGAAGGCTGAAGAGCTTGCCGAGAAGGCAGGAATACCACTCCTTCTCACAACAGTTCACGAGAAGCTTTTCTCCTCCCTTGAAGATAAAATAGAAAACCTTTTTCCATTAAAGTTACAAAAGAAAATTATGTAAGGAGTGTAAAAAATGCCTAAGCTTACTTTCAAAACAGACAATTGTAAGGGCTGTGGACTTTGCGTAGATGCTTGTCCAAAGGGCGTGCTTGCAATTGCCAAAGAAAAAATCAACAAAAAGGGTCATCACCCTGTCGAAGCAGTAAAAGAGGACGCTTGTATCGGTTGCGCTTTCTGTGCTACCATGTGTCCCGACTGCATAATCAAGATTGAGAAATAGAAAGGTCGTGAAAAAATGGCAGATAAAGTATTGATGAAGGGTAACGAGGCTATTGCCGAGGCTGCTATTATCGCAGGCTGCAGACACTACTTTGGTTATCCTATTACTCCCCAGACAGAAATTGCCGCTTATATGGCAAAGAGAATGCCTAAAATCGGAGGCTGTTTCCTTCAGGCTGAAAGTGAAATTGCCGCAATCAATATGGTATACGGAGTTGCATCCTGTGGACTTCGTGTTATGACTTCGTCATCAAGCCCGGGAATTTCACTCAAGGGAGAGGGACTTTCTTACCTTGCAGGCGCAGACCTTCCCTCACTTGTAGTAAACGTTCAGAGAGGTGGTCCCGGTCTCGGTGGTATTCAGCCCTCACAGTCCGACTATTTTCAGGCTACCAAGGGTGGCGCTCACGGTGACTTCCATATGCTTGTGCTTGCTCCTGCCTCGGTTCAGGAAATGGCAGATTTGACAGTTCACGGCTTTGACCTCGCAGATAAGTACCGTATGACCTCTATGATTTTGGCTGACGGTACAATGGGTCAGATGATGGAGCCCGTATCACTCGATTTGAATGTGAAGCCAATGCCCGAGAAGCCTTGGGCTACAACGGGCACAAAGCTCGAGCGCTTCCACAATATAACCAACTCACTTTCACTCGTTCCCGAAGAGCTTGAAGAGCTCAACTTCAAGAGATACGAGCGTTATGCTCAGATTGAGCAAAACGAGGTTATGTACGAGGAGTACGAAATGGAGGATGCAGAAATCTGTATCGCAGCGTTTGGCATCGCTTCAAGAGTTGCAAAGAATGCAATTACAGAGGCTCGCGCACAGGGTATAAAGGTTGGACTTATCCGTCCTATTACTCTCTGGCCGTTCCCTAAGAAGCCATTCCTTGAGGCTACAAAGAAGGTACATACATTCATTTCCGTTGAGCTTTCGATGGGACAGATGATAGAGGACGTGAGACTTGCAACCGAGTGCCGCCGTCCCGTAACGCTTGTAAATCGTGCAGGTGGTATGATTCCTTCACCCGAACAAATACTCGAAGCAATAAAGACTGCTCATAAAAACGGAGGTGCAAACTGATGGTAGTATTCGATAAACCCCACGCACTTGCCGACATTCCTATGCACTATTGCCCCGGCTGTACACACGGTATCATTCACCGTCTTGTAGCTGAGTGTCTTGACGAGCTTGGAATTGAAGGTCAGACAATAGGTATTGCGCCTGTTGGCTGTTCAGTGCTTGCTTATAACTATTTTAACTGTGATATGATTGAGGCTGCTCACGGACGTGCTCCTGCTATTGCAACGGGCGTAAAGCGAGCAAATCCCGATGGACATATTGTATTTACATATCAGGGCGACGGTGACCTTGCATCAATCGGTATGGCAGAGACAGTTCACGCAGCAGCTCGTAACGAGAACATTACCGTAATTTTCGTTAACAATGCAATTTACGGTATGACGGGTGGACAGATGGCTCCTACCTCTCTTCCTGGTCAGGTAACACAGACATCTCCTTACGGCAGAGATACAAATCATTGTGGATTTCCTATCAAGGTATGCGAAATGCTTTCCGAGCTTGACGGACCTGAGTATCTCGAAAGAGTTGCAGTTAACAACGTCAAGAACGTAAAGAACGCAAAGAAGGCAATCAAAAAGGCTTTTGAAAATCAGATTAACAAAAAAGGATTTTCTCTTGTAGAAGTAATTTCAAGCTGTCCTACAAACTGGGGTATGACTCCTCAAAAGGCTCTCGAGTGGGTAAACGATAAGATGATACCTTATTATCCTCTCGGTGTATATAAGGACAGAACAGCGGGAATTGTAAAGGGGGAGAAGTAATGAACAGTAAATATCTTTTTGCAGGCTTCGGTGGTCAGGGTATCCTCTTTGCAGGCAAGCTCCTTGCTTACAAGGGACTCATCGACGACAAGCAGGTTTCTTGGCTTCCTTCATACGGACCTGAAATGAGAGGTGGCACGGCAAGCTGTTCGATTATTATCAGCGATACTCCCGTTGGCTCACCAATCGTCAATAACCCCGATATTCTTATAGCAATGAATCTTCCTTCTCTTGACAAGTATGAGGATAGTGTTGTGTCGGGTGGTATGATTTTCTATGATTCTTCACTTATTGAAAGAGAAGTAAAGAGAGATGACGTCAAGGTGTTTGGTATTCCGGCAACCAAGCTTGCAGATGAAAACGGCACTCCTACTCTTGCCAATATGATTATTATGGGCAAGGTGCTTAAGGAGACAGGTGGCTTCACAGAGGATTCTGTAAGAGCTGCTCTTGCAAAGGTTATCTCTGCCAAGAGAGCTGATATGCTTGATGTAAACTATAACGCAATGAAGCTCGGCTTCGATTTTTAGTTACGAAAGAAGGTATTTCAATGGAAATTTCAATCACAAGAGCTGCTGAGCTCAAGGCAAAGCCCGATAGCTCAACTCTCGGTTTTGGTAAAATCTTTACAGACCATATGTTTATTATGGATTATTCAAAAGAGGCAGGCTGGCATAATGCAAGAATAGTACCCTTTGGACCGTTCCCAATCCACCCTGCATCAACAGTTCTTCACTACGGCTCGGAAATATTCGAGGGTCTCAAGGCATATCGCACCAAGAAGGGTGATATCCAGCTTTTCAGACCAATGGAGAATATTCGCCGTATGAATAACTCTGCTGAGCGACTTTGCCTTCCTCAGATTCCCGAGGATTTGGCTCTTGAGGTTCTCACAAAGTTCGTAAACTACGAAAAGGACTGGACACCCGATGCAGAGGGCACTTCTCTCTACATTCGTCCGTTTATGTTCGGTAACGACGAAACCCTTGGTGTTCACGCAGTTCATAATGCAACCTTTATGATTATTCTTTCACCCGTTGGCAGCTACTACAAGGAAGGTATCAACCCTGTTAAGATTATGATTGAGGCTGACGACGTAAGAGCAGTAAGAGGTGGTACGGGTTACGCTAAGTGTGGTGGTAACTACGCAGCCAGCAACAGAGCAGGCGAAAAGGCAGAAAAGCAGGGCTACTCACAGGTACTTTGGCTCGACGGTGTCGAGAGAAAGTATATCGAAGAGGTTGGCGCAATGAACGTTATGTTCAAGATTAACGGAGAGGTTATTACTCCTGCCCTTTCAGGCTCAATTCTTCCCGGTATTACCCGTAAGTCATGTATCGAGGTTCTCAAGTCGGAGGGCTACAAGGTAAGTGAGAGACTTCTCTCGATCGACGAGCTTGCAGCAGCACTCGAGGACGGTACTCTCGAAGAGGCTTGGGGCTGTGGTACAGCTGCAGTTGTATCGCCCATCGGTGAGCTCTCCTACAAGGGCAAGAAGTTTATAATCAACGAAGGCAAAATCGGCGAGGTTACACAGCACCTCTACGATACTCTCACAGGAATTCAGTGGGGCAAGATAGAGGACAAGTTCAATTGGACCTATAAGTTATAAAAAAATAGGGGCTGTAAAAAAACTGATATAGTTTTTTTTACAGCCCTGTGCGTTCGGGGATAGGAAAAAAAGAGGTAGATTGCACGATACTGAAGCGCGTCGCTGTACTTATGTACAGCAGTCGCGAAGTTCGTGCAAAACATAAAACAAT